>JBIITU010000015.1:0-20197 GCA_044340335.1 Steroidobacteraceae bacterium | reverse complement strand
GCACGTGTGCACGCCTAGCCTGTCCCCATGAACACATCGCTTGCCCTCTATGAGGCGCTGCTCCAGGCTAATGTCCCAGCGCCGGCAGCGCGTCGCGCCGCAGAGGCCCTGGAAGCAGACATGACGCAGCACTTGGCCACCAAGCAGGATCTCGAGCACACGAATGCGCTCATGGCGAAAAGCTTCGAGGCGGTGAACCAGCGGTTCGAGTCGGTCGACAGGCGCTTCGAGGCGGTTGATAAGCGCTTCGATTCCATCGATAAGCGTTTCGATCTTTTGGACAAGAGCCTGGACGTTCGATTCTCCACCTTCGAAGCGAAATTCGACTCGCGGCTGGACCAACAGGCAACCCGCATCGTCAAGACGCTCGGTGGAATAATGGCCTTCCTGTTTGCAGCGATCGCGGGGTTGCAGACCTTCCTGCGCTGACTGCCTCGGTGCCCTTAGCGATGGTTGGTGCAAATCATCAGCCCTGGCCGAGCTTCGGGGGTATCGCGCCGACCCGCAGATCTGCGCTACAGTAAGGAATCCTTACATCCGGGTGATGCCATGCTTGCAAAGCTGACGTCCAAGAACCAACTGACGCTTCCCAAGGCCGCTGTGCAGGCGCTGGGGTCCGTGGAGTACTTCGATGTTCTTGTGCGCGAGGGCCAGATCGTGCTGACGCCTGTCCGAATTCAGCGGGGGGATACGGTCCGGGCGAAGCTCGCGGCTCTGCAGCTCACTGACACTGACATAGCGGATGCGGTGCGTTGGGCGCGACAAACCACCGGCGCGACCCACGTTGCTGAGCCCGAATCAAAGTACCGCACCCGAGTGCCGCGCGGCCGCAAGCGTCAGGCGGAAAAGGGAAAGGCCCGCCACAGGTGAAGCGTCCACCCCCGCGTGTCGTCCTGGATACGAACGTCCTGCTCTCGGCGTTGCTCTGGAGTCACGGGCCGGTGGGTCGACTACGGGTAGCATGGCAGTCCGGCCGTTTCGTGCCGCTGGCGAGCACGGCGACGGCGCAGGAGCTGGTGCGGGTGCTCGCGTATCGCAAGTTCCGATTGTCGGCTGCTGAACAGGAAGAACTGCTCGCGGATTGGCTGCCATGGGTCGAGGTTGTCCGGATGCCGGACCCACCGCCCCCGGTTCCCGCCTGCCGAGATCCTTCCGACTTGCCGTTCCTGCAACTCGCCCTCGTGGGGCGCGCGCAGGTCTTGGTGTCCGGGGATCGGGATCTGCTCGATTTGGCACGAACGCGCGGGCTTTGCCAGATCATGACGGTCGATGCTTTCTGCAGCCGGTGGTTGAGCGCTTGAGCTCGGAAGGCATGCGCAAGAACTGAGTCAGACCGCATGACCCCCATCACCCCCTCCCACCTCTACAACCACCTGAGCTGCCCGCACCGGGTCAGCATGGATGCGTTCGCTGATCCGCAGCGGCGTGGCGCGCCTAACGCGTTTATCCAGCTGCTGTGGGAGCGCGGCACGCGCTTCGAGAAAGACGTCGTCGCGAAGCTAGGCACGTCATTCACGGATCTATCTTCGCTCTCGGGCGAGGAGAAAGAAGCCGCGACGCGCGCGGCGCTCGCGCGCGGCGAAGCGCTGATCTACGCGGGGCGCCTGTCGGCGGACGGTCTGCTGGGCGAGCCGGACCTGCTGCGCCGCGAAGGACCTGAGGGCAAGTACGTCGCGATCGACATCAAGTCGGGCGCGGCGTCGGAGTTCGCGGACGACGATGACGACGACGGCAAGCCGAAGCTGCGTTACGGCGTGCAGGTTGCGCTCTACACGGATCTGCTGCGCCGGCTCGATCTTTCCGCCGGCGACTACGGCTACATCTGGGACGTGCACGGCGCCGAGACGCGCTACGACCTGCACGCGCAGCGCGGCAAGGACCCGGACGACACACTCTGGGTGGCCTATCTCGAGACGCGCCATGCGGTTGAGGCCAGCCTGGCTGCGCCACGCGACGCGCCGCTGACGACGCCGGCGCTCACGAGCATCTGCAAGCTCTGCGTCTGGCGCGCGGTGTGTCGTGATGACGTGCAGCGCGCCGACGACCTCACGTTGTTGCCGGAGCTCGGTCGGGCGCGCCGCGATGCGCTCGCCGCGCAGTTCAGCACGGTGGCGGATCTCGCCGCCGCGGAAGTGGCGCGCTTCATCCACAAGAAGAAGACCGATTTCCCCGGCATCGGCCCCGACATGCTGCGCAAGTTCCAGGCGCGCGCGCGGCTGCACCGCGCGGGCGCCGCGGCACGACCGTACCTGACGGCGCCGGTGGATCACCTGCCACGGCCGCAGGTCGAGCTCTACTTCGACATCGAAGACGACCCGCTGCGCGACATCGTGTACCTGCACGGCTTCGTCGTCCGCGAGCGCGGCGACAACACGACCGAGCACTTCGAAGCGATCTGGGCCGAGGAGCCGACGGAGGCCGCCGAGCGCGATGCGTTCGCGCGCGCCTGGCGCTTCATGCAGCAGCACGGCGATGCGCTGGTCGTCTACTACTCGAAGCACGAGCGCACGAAGTACCGCAAGCTTGCCGAGAAGCACCCGGGCATCTGCACGGTCGACGAAGTCAACGCGTTGTTCGCGCTGCCGCGCTCGCTCGATCTCTATTTCGACATCGTGCGCGGCGGTTCGGAATGGCCGACCAGCGATTTTTCGGTGAAGACGCTCGCCAAGTACCTCGGCTTCGCGTGGCGCGACACCGACCCCTCGGGCGCGTCGTCGATCGAGTGGTACGACCAGTGGGCGCGCGAGCGCGACCCGGCCGTGCGCCAGCGGCTGCTTGACTACAACGAGGACGACTGCCGCGCGATGCGGGTCGTGCTGGATGCGGTGCGGGGGATGGAGGTGCAGGCAGTTTGACCGAGTTTATCGAAATTTTCGAATTTGGATAAACTCGATAATATTGGTATAACTTGTGCCCATGGACCCGGTCACCAACCCGTTTGCGCCTGGCGCAGGCACTCCGCCGCCTGAGCTTGCGGGTCGAGACGACCTGCGTGAGTCGGTGCGAATCGCGATCGAGCGCGTCAAGCGCGGGCTGCCAACCAAGAGCGTGCTGCTGCTGGGTCTGCGCGGCGTTGGCAAGACCGTGCTGCTCGACTCCATGCGGGATGCCGCTGAAGCGGCTGGCCATGCGACCTTGCGGCTCGAGGCTCCCGAAGGACGATCGTTGCCTGCGCTTCTCGCGCCGCAGCTGCGCACGGCGCTGCTTGGTCTGTCGCGCAACGCGAAAGCGAAGGACCTCGCGTCGCGCGCGCTACGCGGACTGGCGGGCTTCGCGAAGGCACTCAAGATCAAGTACCAGGACATCGAGGTAGGCTTCGATTTCGAACCGGAGCCAGGCCTCGCTGACAACGGCGACCTCGAACAGGATCTGCAGGCCTTGCTGGAACTTGTCGGCGCTGCAGCGCAGGCCGCCGACACGGCGCTCGTGCTGTTCATCGACGAACTGCAGTACGTCCCGGAAGACCAACTGGCCGCTCTGATCACAGCGTTGCATCGCTGCGCTCAACGGAAACTTCCCGTCGTGCTGGTCGGTGCAGGTTTGCCGCAGTTGCGGGGGCAGATGGGACGCGCCAAGTCCTATGCAGAGCGTCTGTTTGAGTTTCCGCTCATTGGGCCGCTGTCAGACGGCGATGCCAAGAGCGCACTGCAGAAGCCCGCCGTCCAACAAGGTGTCGAATTCAGTCCCGGGGCGCTTGATCTGATCGTTCGGCAGACGGAGGGATATCCCTACTTTCTGCAGGAATGGGGCAAGCACGCGTGGGATGTCGCTGCGCAATCTCCGATATCCGCGATCGACGTCGAAAAAGCGTCCATCGAGGCGATCGCGGCGCTGGATGCCAGCTTCTTTGGCGTGCGATTCGATCGACTGACACCGGCGGAGAAACGCTACCTGCGTGCCATGGCCGAGTTGGGCCCGGGTCCGCATCGATCTGGTGATGTCGCGGAGTGTTTGAGGCGCAAGGTCACGGCGCTCGGTCCGACGCGCAACAAGCTCATTGCGAAGGGCATGGTCTGGAGTCCGAACCATGGCGACACCGCATTCACAGTTCCACTGTTCGATCAATACATGCGGCGCATCATGCCCGGGGATACCTGGCGCGAGTGACGACGGGAATGGATGAAGCGCAACGCAAGCGCGACGCCCAGACCCTGCACGACGAAGGGGGCGGCGCATCGGCGTGACGGAGTGGGGGCTGGGGCTTGAGCGCAACCCCAAGCCCACGCCATGACAGCGCGACACAAAGGAACCCTCACGCAGTGGAACGAGGCCCGCGGCTTTGGTTTCATCGAGCCGGCTGAAGGCGGCGATCGCGTCTTCTGCCACGCCCGGGCGTTCCGTGATCGCGATGCGAGGCCGGCAAACGGCCTTCGCGTCACTTACGCCCTGGGTCGCGACGATCGCGGTCGATCTCGCGCGGACGATGTCTGGTTGTCGCTGTCCGCGCGTACGGCGTCACGCTCGCGGGCGTCGACGCAGTCTCGCAGCAGTATTGCGATCGTCTGTTCGGCGACCTTCATGCTTGTGGTCGTGGGACTGGTGCTGGCGGGCAAGCTGACGATGCTCGCGATCCCGTGGTATCTGCTGCTGAGCCTGGTTACCTTCTTCGCGTACGGACTCGACAAGACCGCCGCGCGACAGGATCGTCGCCGCACGCCCGAGCGCGTATTGCAGCTCCTGGCACTGGCGGGAGGTTGGCCGGGTGGCTGGGTCGCGCAACAGACGATCCGCCACAAGTCCAGCAAGCTGTCGTTCCAGATCGAGTTCTGGATCTGTGTTGTCATCAATATCGCAGCGCTCGCCGGCGTGGTCGCCAATGGCGGCGAGATTCCGGCGGAGTGGCTGGGCGCCTAACTGACCGCCGCCGCGAGATTGACCTCGGTTTGCTGCGTATGCGTCTCGGCTTCCTTCGGGCTGAAGGAACCATGCTCATGGCGTAGCACGCGGAACACCCGCTGCAGGTACTCCTGGCGAATCCGCGCGCGCTCGGCTTCAACTTCGGCATCCGCGACAAAGCCCTCGACTTCATCGCTGGGCAAAGCGCCGCGCCGGTCGAGCAGCTTCTGCATGGTGTCGACGCGCTCGCGCAGCACGGAGAGTTCCTGCGTCAGCTCGAGCACCACTGCGAGCAGCTTGTCGGTGGAGGGGTCCTCGAAGAAATGCGGCCGGCGACCGCGCGCATGGCGTGGAATGACCTCGTCCTGATTCTGGCTCATGCGGCTCTCCTCTTACTTGCGCGCGCCAAACGCGTACCAGGTGAGCCCGTCGACGAGTCGACCGGTCTGCGCGTTGACGCTGCGGCTCGACGTCGCGGCCTGCTCGACAGCGTCGGCGCCATGCGCGTTCATGCTCGGCACGACGAACTCCTGGAAGGCATCGGCGGCAAACCCGGCGTTGCGGCACAGGGCCTGCGGATCCTGGTCGCGGAATGCCTTGTAGAACGGCTCGACGTTGTACCAGCTGTCCCAGTCCAGATAGAAACCGTCGAATGCCGACAGCGCGCGGTTGGGTGGCAGCTCCATGTGGATCATGAGCCCGCCCTTGCGCAGCACGCGATGACACTCGCGCAGCATGGCCGGAATCTGCTTCATGGGCACTTCGTGGAAGAACATCGACGACCAGATGACGTCGAAGTGATCGTCCGGGAAGCGCAGCTGTGCCGCATCCATCTGGTGGAAGTGCACGCCTGCGCCGAGCTTCTCGGCGCGCGCGAGCCCATAGCGCAGGCAGGGTGCGGCGACATCGATGGCGTGGACTTCGGCGTCGGGGAACTCGAGCGCCCAGGGCACGGTGTTCTGGCCGACGAGGCAGCCGAGGTCGAGGATGCGCTTCGGTTGCAGCTCGGGGAACCGGTGCCGCACGTAGCGCGCCATGGTGCGACCAATGTCGCCCTGGTCCGGGCCGAGCAGGCCCATGTAGAACACGGCGGAGCCGTTGTCGAAGAACGCGCCCTGCGTGCAGTCGTCGGCACCGTACTCCGAGTGGTAGTTGCCGGGCATGCGATGGATGTCGATGGCCGAGATGTAGCGCGGTACTTCGAAATCGGCGGGGATGTCGAGCGAGCCCTTGCGGGTCGGTTTGCTGGCTTCGGCGCGCACCTGCGCCTGCAGTTTCGCGCGTTCGCGGTGCACCTGGTCGCGCACGGAATCCCAGACCATCTCCTGGGCATTGACGCGCATCGCGCTGTAGAAGCGGAAGCTGTCGGCGTCCTGCATGGCCTCGTGTACTTCGGACGGCGACGCCGGTTCGCGACCGAGACGCCGCTGCGCCGCGGGCTTGACGTCGTTGTCCCAGGACGCGCGCAGGTCGTCTGCGAGGTCGTGCAGCACGAAGGCGCGCAGCGCCGACACGAAACCCTGGCGCGCAGCGTCGTCGAGCGTGCGCGGCAGGCCGAGTTCATGGACGAGTTGTGGCGTGGCCATGGGATGCTCCAGGGAACCGGTGGATCAGAAAGGTTTGGCGACGCCGAGGAAACTGGCAATCAGCAATACTGCGTACAGCGTCGCGACGACGAGCAGCGTGCGGTTCATGCCATCGCGGATCAGCGTGTTCGCGGTGCTGCGCTGCGCTGCGTCGGTGAGCAGGCCAAAGCCGCGAATCACGGGGCGGAACATGAAGTCGATGCCGATCGCCAGCAGGCAGACGCCGGCGTACAGCATGAGCTTGGTGCCGAGCCAGGCGCCGGGCGAGTAGTCCGACTGCAGCCAGGCCCAGCCGCCGGCGAGGCAGGCGCCGCACAGCAGCAGCAGGAACACGTTCGTGACATGCCCGAGCGTGACGCCGAGCGGTTTGCCCATGTGGCGCAGCCCGAGGAAGGTCAGTGCGAGCCACAGCGCGGCGGCGGCCCAGCCGCCGATGATCCAGCCGGTCTCCAGTGCCGGATTCCAGTTGCGTGCCAGCATCAATCCCGCGGGCAGCATCAGCGCGGCGCAGACGCGCGGCCACAGGTCGACGACCGCCGAGGCCTGCAGCAACACCATGCGTTGCTCGGGACTCAGCGATTCACGCCGCACCCACGAGCCGCAGATGAAGACGCCAACGTCGGCGCCGAGCCAGAACACGAACAGCAGGATGTGGATCCAGCGCCAGAATTCGATTGCGTCCATTTACCGCCCGTCGCGAGTTGACTAGTTCCAGTCCTCGAATTCGACCAGGTCGAACGAGGCCGACATGTAGCCTCCGACCGTGACGCGCACGAACAGGAAGCTGCCCGGGATGCACCACAGGTCTTCGACCGGGTGCTCCTTTACCATCGCATGGGACGGCAGGATCCGGAAGTGGTCGGTGTCGAAGGTGCCCGCCGGCACGCTGATGGTCTCGCGGCCGACGTACTCGACGCTGAGCGGCAGTTGTGCAAGCTGTGGCGCCGAACAGCCGTCGTGCTCGAGCGAGGTCATCCAGACGTCTTCCATGCGCTGGATGGGCTCGGGCCGGCTGCGATCGAACTGCGGCAGGTGCAGCATGTCGCAACTGACCGGGTGCGAGCCGAGCGAGCGCGCCGGCCGCTTGAGCTTCACCTGCTGCGACATCCGGCCGTGCTTGGCGCTGAATACTTCGCACTCGGCCATGTCGTCGGTGAAGCGCATCCAGCCGGAGCCGACGAACGCCCCATTGGAGTGCACGCGATTGAAGCAGTCGATCGGCTTGAAGTCGCGGTCGGTGCTGTACGTGACCTCACGCAGCACCGACCGCGGCTCGACGACGCCGCCCTCGAACTCGCAGCGCGCCCGCAGCACGCGCTGCCCGTCCTCGTGCTCGGTGACCGAGAACCACTCGCTGCCGAACTCGCTCCGCTGGCCATCCTTGTCGTGATGGTAGTAGAGGATCTTGCCGCTCGCCGTCCGATGCTTCATCGCCATGGCAAGGCGCTCAGCGGTTCGTCATCGTGAACTGCAGCGACCAGGTGCGGCCCGGCATGTAATAGCGCATCGGCCCGGACAGCAGCGTGGTCTGCAGCGCGTATTCCTCGTCGGTCAGGTTCTTGCCGGCAAGCTCCAGCGTCCAGCCGTTGTCCTTGTCACGCAGGCCGATGCGCGCATCCACCAGCGTGCGCGATTCGATCAGGTACCAAGGAATGTTCGGCACCAGCGCGTAGTAGTCGTCGTTGTAGGTCAGCGAGCCGCCGAGCAGGCCCTGCAGTCGTGACGAGACATCCCAGTTGTAGTCGGCTGCGATGCGGCCGGCGAGTTCGGGCGTGTTCTTCGGTTGTTCGCCGACACGCGGCGCATTCGCGCCACCGGGTGCGCGCACATACTCACCATTGGTCTTGGTGATGTAGCCCGACAGGTTGAAGCCGTCGCTGACCTGCGCCGACAGTTCGAGTTCGATGCCCTGCACGCGCACGTCAGCGGAGGTCTGCTCGACCAGGTTGCCATTGCCGACGATGCCGACGGCGAGGTTGGTGTAGTCGCTGCGGACCAAGGCGACGTTGGCGCGCAGCCGGCGGTCCAGCCATTCGGTCTTGGCGCCAACTTCGTAGGCCTCGACTTCCTGCGGGTTGGTCGCGTTGGTGGCCGAGGCGAGATCGGCCGGGAAGGGCTGGAACTCGCCGGCCTGGTAGCCGCGCGAGTAGCTGCCGTAGGCCATGAACACATCGCTCGGCTTGTACGTCAGGATGGCGCGCGGCGTGAAGTCGTTCTGCGAATAGTCGCCGCTCAGACCCGCGAACAGGCCGTCGCGGCTCAGGTCCTTCTCGTCCTTGGTGTAGCGACCGCCCAGCGTCGCACTGAAGGCATCGCTGAACTGGTACGTGGCTTCGACGTAGGCCGCGACGCTCTTCGATACCTGGTCTGCGATGAACGGCAGCGACAGCGTCTCGGACAGCACGAAGCCGAGGTTCTCGTCGCCCTCTTCGCGGAAGTAGTACAGGCCGGCCGTGAAGTTCAGCGGACCGTCGAGCGCGGAGTTGTACTGCAGTTCCTGGCTGATCTGGTTCTGCGCGAACTCGCGCGTCAACTTCAGGGTCGGGAACGGGAAGTTCGGCGGCGCGACATACGGCGTGCCCGAGAGGTCATACGCCTGCACGTAGTTGATGCGCCGGAATGCAGTCGTCGACGTCAGCGTGCCCGGGCCGACATCCCAGTCGAAGGTCGCCGACACGCCCCAGCCACTGAAGCGGTTCAGGTCCTCGAGGCCAGGCGCGGCGGAGTAGAGGTCGCCATAGATCGGCTGCGCGATCGTCGGGTCGGTCGACGTGAACGGCGTGCCGACCTGGATGCCGGAGCGGTCGCGCGAATAATCGGCCGCGAGCAGCAGGTTGGTCGTATCGCTGATCTCCCAGTTCAGCTTGGCGCGCACGGCTTGGGTGTCCTTGCGGTTGAGTTCCCCGCCGGTCACCGCGTTCGTGTAGTAGCCGGTGTTGGAGCGCGACAGCGCGCTGAGCGACAGCGCGACGTTGTCGGACAGCGGCAGGTTGACGGCGCCGCGCAGGTCGACGCGATCGAAGCTGCCGACGGTCGCTTCGGCGATGTAGGTCAGTGCGTCGGTATTCGGCCGGCGCGTCTCGAGCTTGACGGCGCCGCCAAGGTTGTTGCGCCCATAGAGCGTGCCCTGCGGGCCGCGCAGGATTTCGACGCGTTCGATGTCGACGAGGTCGATCAGGCCGCCGATCTGGCGCGCGAGGTAGACGCCATCCACGTACACGCCGACCGCGCTCTCGGTGAGGATGGTCGACAGGTCCTGGCCGATGCCGCGGATGAAGATGTTGGCCGAGTTCTGGCTGCCCTGCGTGGCGCTGATCGCGACGCTCGGCAACGCCAGGTTGAAGTCGAGCACGTTGCGGATCTGCGCCTGCTCGAGCATTTCCGGATCGAACGCGGTGATCGCGATGGGGACGTCCTGCAGTCGCTCCTCGCGCTTGCGCGCGGTGACGACGATTTCCTCGAGACCGCCGGACGTGCTGGCACTGTCCGTCTGGGCGAGCGCGGGCGACGCTGGCGTCCAGCCTGCGACCAGCAGCGCGACCGTCCCGGCCACCGTCGCGGGCAGCGATGAACCATGATTCTTGGTGAAGGCGGACCGGTGTGACATGGAGATCTCCTCTGGATGACGTATCGTTTACAGCGTGCGCGGGGCGTGCGCCATTCAATTCAGGTTGGGGGCGGCAACTGGCGCTTTCATGCCGGATCCCGACTCGTTTCGGGCAGCAGGGTCAGGATGAACGACGTCAGCAGCGTGGCCGGGACGACGATCAGCGAGAAGCTCAGCGCCCAGCCGATCGACTCGACCGAGGTCGCGACCAGCATCGGGAACACGATATAGCCCAGCGTCAGTGACGCGGTGCCGCACACGGCGATGGCGGTGTTGCGGATCGCTGGCTCGAAGACGTCTAGTGCGTAGTTGGTCAGGATCGAACTGGTACCGAAGAAGAAGATCGCCGCGATGCCATACAGCACGACATCGCGGACGGGGTCCGGCGGCACCCAGAGGCTGCCGAGCAGCAGCAGCGCGCCGGTCGCGCTCCACAGGATGGTGGTGCGGCGCGGCCCGAGACGCGAGGTGCTGACGATCGCCGCGGCGATGTACCCGACCATCGCGATGGCGTAGGTCAGCCCCACCACCAGCGAGGCGACCGAGGCGGAGTGGCCGCGGCCCTGCTGGAAGAAGGTCGGCAGGTAGAAGATCACGCCGCCGACGGCGCCGCCGTAGAGGAAAAACGCCAGTGATGCCAGCAACGTGGTGCGGCGCATTGCCGGGGAGAACAGCGTGCGCAACGGCGACACCGCACCGGGCGCCCCGGCAGCGACCGGGGTCGGGCCGTTCGACTTCGCCGGCGCGTCCATGACGAAGTACAGCGCGATTGCCACTGGCACGACCAGCAGGGCGATGTTGAACGGATCGCGCCAGCTGTCGCCGGCCAGCGGCACGACGGCCAGCGCGGCGAGGAACCAGCCGAACGGATAAGCGGCCTGCAGGATGGCGATATAGAGCGCGCGGTGCTTGGCGGGCGCGGTGTTGGCAACCATCGCGCTGGTGATCGGTGACAGCGCGCCGCTGAGTCCGTAGCTCAGGATGCGCAGCACGCTGAACGACAGCAGCGTGGGTGCAAGGCCCTGCGCGAACACCAGCAACGAAGAGATGCCGAGGCAGCCGCACAGCAGCAGCCGTGGTCCCCAGCGATCCGCAAGCACGCCGGCGAAGATCGGCGCCACCATGCCGAACACGAACGACGCCGAGATCAGCACGCCGACCGCTTCGATGCCGATGCCGAACTCCTGCATCATCCCCGGCACGGCGTAGCCGAACAGCGATTGATCCATCGCGGCCAGTGCCCAGGCGATGAAGGCGACGAGCAGCGCGCGCTTGGCCGTGGTCATGTGCGGTTCACTCCGGTCGACCACAGCTGCAGTACGCCGGGGTTCATGATGTCCTGGGGATCGAGCAGGCGCTTCATGCCGAGCGCCAATGCCCGCCCGGGTGCATCGAGTCGCTGCAGATAAGAATAGTGTCGGCCGAGTTGCAGGTGGCTCGCGCCTTCGCGGTCGAGCACGTCGCCGAGCTCGGTGCGCAGCGCAGCAACGGTCTCGATATTGGCGTCGCCGTGCGGTGCGTCGCCAAGGTAACTGTCGAGCAGCGCATTGGATGCGGAATTCCAGAACAGGTTGACCTCGACCAGCACCGCGCCCCGGCCCACGAGGGCGCAAGTGATGGCAAAGGCCAGGCCGAGCCGCTCGAACTGCGCAGCCTGGCCGGCGAGTGTCGCGTCGAGTTGCGCCAGGGTCGCGGGCAGGCGTGAATGCGGCAGCAGGCCGTGTACGGGGACCCAGCGCCGACCGGCTGCGTCGCGCAGCATCGCGGGCGGGCCGAAAGGCGCATCGTGCCAGTTGCCGAGCAGGCCATCGCCGGCCGGCTGCGCACCGTTCGCCACGCACAGGTCGATCGCGCGTTGCCGCTGCTGCGCAGCGGTCTCTGCATCGTGCGCTTCGATCGTCAGATGGATCTGGCACGGCCCGCGCACGCTGCCTGGCGCGCCCAGCATGACGACCTCACTGGTGAGCTGCGCGCGTGCCAGTGCGGTGAGCGTCGCAGCCGCAACCTGGCTGTCGCGGCACTCGAAGCCCGCGCTGCGCAGGTGGCGTGGCAGCTCGAGCAGCGGCAGGCTGGCTTCGACAATGATGCCGAACGCGCCGCAGGCACCCACGAACAACGCGGTGAAATCAGGGCCGAGCGACGTTGCACGTTGCGCATCAGTGGCATGCGTGCCCGTGTGCAGCAGTTCGCCATTGGCGAGCAGCACGGTCAGCCCCAGCACCGAGTCTGCCGCGCTGCCGTGGGCGCTCGAACCGAAGAAGATGGCGTTGTTCGACAGCGTGCCGCCGACGGTGGCGAACTTGCCGGAGGCCGGCCCCCAGAACGGCGTGCGCAGTCCTGCAGTACGCAGGCTGTCGCGCAGCGCCTGCCAGGTGCAGCCGGCCTGCACGCGCACATGGCCATCTGGTGCATTGATCTCGAGCACCGCATCGAGTTGCCGCAGGTCGACGGCGATCCAGTCGCGCTCGACCGGCAGCGCGCCGGCTGAATAGGACAGCAGCGCACCGCAGGGCACGGTCGCGATTCCAGCCTCGGCAAGCCGTGGCAGCACGGCGGCGAGTGCAGCCGCGCGGCGCGGCGCAATCACGGCGAGCGGCGGCGTGCCGACATGGAAGCAGTCGCAGGAAAAGCGCGCGCGCAGGGCCGGTTCCGCGCTCCACTCCGCAGGTTGGAGTGCGCCGTCGAGGATATCGCTGGCCCGCATCGTGGCGTCCGCGTTGGAAGCGTGTCGCGGTTTCAGGCGGGCTGCTTCTCGTGAGTGGGCGGCACGCCACCAGGGACGATGCCCTCGTGGTGATGCACGATGAGCCAGCGGCCGTTCTCGCGCCGGTGCACCGATGAGATGCGCACGTGGCCCTCGACCGCGTTCGGCGGGTCGTAGCGGAAGTGCAGGTAGTAGCGCGACAGTGCGGTATCGCCCCAGACGGAGATCACCGGCGTGTCGACGGTCAGTGTCAACGGGCCGCGCGCCTGCGACTGCTGCTGGTCGGCAGCGTGATACTTGACGCGGTTCGCCTTGCCCTGGATCAGCTGCGGCAGGAAGACATCCCAGACGGTGCAGTCTTCGTGCAGGGCGGCTTCGATCCCTTCGGGGCGATGCTCCATGAACTCGCGGAACATGCGGCGGATGTCGGCTTCGATCTGCTGCGCGTCGGATTCGCTCATGGGTGCTCCTTGCTGTCGGTCGTTCAGGCGATCAGGACGATCTTGCCGGCCCGGTCCGCGCCAACCCGCGCGGCGTGGGCGACGGCGCTGCGCACGTCCTGCAGACGGTAGGTCGCTGCGATTGGAACCTGCGGCGGGTCGGAAACCAGCAGCCGGTTGATGTCCGCCTGCATGCGCTGCACGCCGGCCGCGCCGATCTGCACCGCAGTGCGCGCCGCGTAGAAGCCCGTCAGCGTGACCGCATCGAGCATCAGCATTTCGGGCGGGATCTTGCACGGTTCGCCACTCAGCAGGCCATAGCTTGCGACCAGGCCGCCGTCGCTGCCGAAGCAGCGACCGAGGCGCGTCGTCGCGTCGCCGGCAATTGCGTCGATGGCGAGCTTGAGGCGGCCGCGCGGCACGACCGCGCGCACGCGCTCCGCCAGATCGTCGCCATCGATCAGGTTCAGGTCGCCGCCCGCGCGTGCAAGCTGCGGCAGCAGCTCCGGACGGCGCACGACGTTGACGGTATGCAGGCCCCATTGGCGCGCGAGACGGATCAGGTAGTAGCCGACGTTTGAATTCGCGGCGTTCTGGATGATCCAGTCGCCCGCGACCAGCGGCGTCACTTCACGCAACAGCAGGTAGGCGGTGGAGTAATTGATCGGCACCAGCGCGAGTTGTTCCGCCGGCAGCGACTCCGGCGCGGGCCACAGGTCTGCCGCAGCGGCAAGGCTCGCTTCCGCCCACGCGCCGAACTGCACCGGCAGGAACACGCGCGCACCGAGGCGCGCAGCGTCGACGCCGGCGCCGACGGCTTCGATGCGACCCACGCCTTCGTAGCCCGGTGTGTACGGTGGCTGGTACTGGTCGAACCACGGATAGCCGTGAACGTGCTTGAGGTCCGCGAGGTGTACGGGCGCTGCTTCCAGCCGAATCCGGACCTGGCCGGCACCGGGTTCCGGCAGCGGGTCGTCTTCGACCGCGAGCACCTCTTCCGGCACGCCGAAACGGCGGTAACGGACCACCTTCATCTGCACAGCCCCTGTTCTGCGACCGGACCAGACTTACCGGGGTGTCCGATCGACCACCAGCAAATTTCCTTTGCCGGGATCAAGCCGCGCTTGTTACCGCTCGCTTTCGCGGAAGGTGGTGCGGATGGTCTCCCGCAGACGCTGCGCTGCAGCACTCAGGCTCGAGGTGCGACGCCACGCGAGCACCGCGCGGTAGTGGCTTTGCAGTTCCGGCACCTCGAACGTCGCGCAGTCCTGCATGAAGGGCAGCCGGAACGGCGGCGGCAGCGGGCCGCCCAGCAACAGGAAATCGCCGCCGCTGATCAGGCGATCCACGGTTTGCACGGAATCGGTGCGCAGGATGCGCGCCGGCCGCGGGATGTTGTGTTCATCGCAGGCGCGCAGCAGGCGGGGCGTGCGCGACTCCGTCCCGGCGGAGACGATCCACGGATACTCAACCAGTTCGGCGAGACCGACCACTGCCTGACCCGCGAGCGGATGCCCGCCGCGCGCGTAGACCCGGTCGGTCGATTCCCACAGCGTCTCGCTCTCGATCTCCGGCGCGAGCTGCGTGTCGGCGGATGGCGTGCTCAGCACGATGTCGAGTTCGCCGCGCAACAACTGCGTGTAGAGGTCTTCGGAGGGTCCCTCGAGCAGCGTGACGTCGAACGCCGGGTACTCCTTGAAGAAGCGCTCGAGCGCCGCGGCGGCCAGGATCTGCGACGTGAACCAGCCGACCCCGACGTTGACGCGACCGGCCTCCGTCTTGAGCAGTTGCTCGAGCGCCTGGCGGGCCCGCACCGTCTCGGAGCAGACGAGACTCGCGTGCGTGAACAGCGCGTCGGCATAGTGGGTGGGGACGAGTCCGACCCGACCGCGCTCGAACAACGGCACCGACAGTTCCTGCTCGAGCTTGGCGATGCTGGCGCTCAACGCCTGCGGCGTGATGCACAGGCGCTCGGCAGCGCGATGGTAGTTGCGATGCTCGAAGAGCGTCAGGAAGTGTCGAAGCTGGCGCAGTTCCATGGGCATGAGTCAGCGACTCCGGTGTATCAGGGTCGCAGCACCTGCAGCCAGCAGGCATCCTCGTCGGCTGTGATCCAGTCATCTTCACCGATGCTGCCGTCGCCGTCCAACAGCAGCGACCAGCGTGGCAGGGCCGTGGAGCGCTGTGCGTCGCTCGTCACGCTGCGACAGTGGCCTGACCACAGGAAAGTCAGCAGCGGGCGTGCACCCATGAGGTCATGCACCCGACGCCGTTCCCCTGCGCGCAGCGGCAGAAGGGTCACTTCGAACGCTTCGCCCGGCTGCGAGAAACACTGGCGCACAGGCGGATCGCCGGCCGACGTGCTGGCTGCCGTGGGAGCGAAATCGACGCGCGTGATGCGGCAACGGTCGTTCAGTTCCGGCCGCCAGCGCGGCAGGTCGTCGCTGACGTCGGTGGTCTCGTTCGCGTAGTTCGCATCGAGCAGGCTCGTGCCGGGACCGGTGTTCCAGTAGAGCATCGTGCAATCGCGCAGCACCGACATGTCTTGGTGCAGGCCGTGCAGCGAACCAGGCGGGCGGATCATCAGATCGCCCGCACCGAAGCGGATGCGACGCAGCGAGTCCGACGCGCAGTCGTACTCGATGTGCGGAAAATCTCCGTCGAGCACCGCTGCGTACTCGCTCGCGCGGCGATGAAAATGCAGGTTCTGCTCGACGCCGACGTCAGCGACGCTCCACTTGGCCGGAATGCGCCAGAACTTCACCAGCACTTCGTCGGTACTGATGATCGGCGCCATCGAGAAGCCGGTGATGCCAGGATCCGGGATGAACTTCACTTCGTCATGGCGCACCGCGCGACTCATGCTATTCGCCTCCGTTGATGTGCCGCTTCAGCGCAACTGACTGTCTTTGGAACCGCGTCGGTTGTAGCCAGCGAACGCAGCGGCCTCGCGGTCTTCGGCTTCCTGGCACGGCACGCACAGCCGCACGCCGGGCAGCGCCGCGCGGCGTGCCTCGGGAATTGCGGCATTGCAGTGCTCGCAATGCGTCAGCGACGGTCCGGCCGCGAGCTTGCTCTGCGCGCGACGGATGCCGTCCTTGACGGTCGCGTCGATCTGTTCCTGCACGGCGCCGTCACCGGCCCAGCCGTTGGCCATCGGGAGGTCCTCGGGTCGAGGGCCTACTGTTGCGCCGGTCGGAGCGGAGTTCAAGCGGTGGGGCGCGAGAATTGCGCGAATTCTTGCCAACTCCCGGCCTGGCACCGCTGTCCGGCATCGCCGGCCCCGCTGTGACGATGCTGCGCTGAGCCGGCCTAGTCGTCCACGATCGGGTCGACTGCAATCTTTCTGACCTGCGCACGTTGCGCGGCTGCGAGAGCCTGGGCGACCACTTCGTAACGCGCCCGGCCGTCCGCATGCACGCGTAGCGTAACGTCGGGTTTGCCGCGTGCGTGCGCCAGCAAACGCTGCTCCAGCGCCACCAGATCCGGCACAGGCTCTGCATTCCAGTACATGCGGCCATCGAAGTCGATGTCCAGCAGGGTCGCTTGCTGCGGCGTGCCGTTCCCCTGCGGCAGCTCGAGTGACGTCTGGTGGGTAACGGCGGGCATCGTCAGGATCAGCAATACCAGCAATACGAGCAACACGTCGATCAGGGGCGTGGTGTTCATTTCAGGTTGTGGCAGCATGGTTGTGTCCTCCCGAGTGCACAAACGTACGGCACCGGCTTCCGGGGTTAGAGAGTCATGAGTAGTCAAATGGGTCGAGCGCGCCAGCATCCCTCTCCGGGGTGGCTGATCGCGGTGTCGTTGGCCGTCCTGTCCGGTGTCTTCGCGCCTTCAGTCACAGTCGCTGCCGAACCCCGCGTGCCCGTCGCCGACATCGACAGTTTCGGCTTCCACTCACGCATGACGATGGGGGTCGGTGGCTTCCTGACGACGCGCATCTTCCCGGTGGTGCTGCTGCGCAATGGCGACGCGCTGCTCGACGTCGAGGGGCTCGCGCATCCGGAGGGTCTCGCCGCGCACCGCGGCGCGCATGCGAAGGACTGGACCCGCTGGCGTCGAGCAGGCGGCGAATTGCAGCTTGAGATGCCTGCCAAGGGCGGCGCGCGCGAGTGGCGCAAGCTGCATTTCCAGACCACGTACGCGAAGCTGCCAGCGGGCTTTCGGCTCGACGGCCGCTACCGTTCGCTGAAGGGTGTCGGGAACCTCGCGATGGGTGGCACGGATGCCGTCACGGCCTACGCTGAGTACACGTTCACGCCGGACGGGCGTGTCACTCGCGGTGGTGGCGTGGGCTCCACTGCACAGGCGGGCGATGTCTCGACGGCCACATCGAGCACCGCGCCCGAACTTCGCGGTCGTTACGAGATCGACGACCTGACGCTGCGCATGCGCTGGGATGATGGTCGCAGCGAGAGTCGCATCCTCGTCGCCGACCCAAACGATCCGAAGACGGCACTGTGGCTCGATGGGGTCGGCTATGTCCGCCGCTGACGTGCTGTCACTCGCAGCTGCGTACCGCAGCTCGTTGTTCGAAGTCACTGGCACGTCGCCGCCGTTCACGCTGCACGTGGACGAAGCTTGCGCGCCGCTCGCAGCGTTGCATCGCGCGCGAGGTGTGGCGACTTCGGCATACCTGACGGCGGTGAACCCGCGCAGCGTCGTGCAGCCCGAGGCCGAGAACGCGCGTCGCGAAGCCGAGCTGGAGCAGTGGCTGCGCGCTGAGGGCTATGTCTGGTTCGCGGGGCACAGTGTCGACCCGCGCGGCGTGTGGCCGAACGAGCCATGTGTGCTGATACTCGGCATCTGCCATGAAGACGCCTGCGGCATCGGCAAACACTTCGACCAGAACGCGATCGTCTGGTGCCCGCCGACGGCGGTGCCGGAACTCGTGATGCTCGTCTAGCGCGACCGCGCAGGCATTGACCCGCGCTAGACGCCACCCTTCACGCTGACGGTGACCACGCCGTCATCACGCCACGGCGTGACCTCGAGTTCCACGCCGAGCACCTTGGCATACGCCTGCATGCGCGGAATCGTCCAGATCTCGTGGAGTTCCTGCTCGGTCAGGTCGTGGATCTTCATGCGCGTGGTCTCGCGCAGCACGGTGCCGTAGGGCGAACGGAACGACACGCGACCGGGCGCGCGCTCGTGCCGGTCGACGAGCTGGAAGAAGCACGCGGTCTGCTCGAAGATCGCGACGAGCGCGAGATCGCGACTGCCGCCGCGCTCGATCAACCGTGCGACGCGCTCGAGCTGCTGGCGCTGCGACAGGATGTCATCCTCGATCAGCTGCCGCAGCATGCCGTGGCGCTTCGCGAACATGATGTGGTCGAGCGTCATCTTGACGAGCGCGTCGTTCATCTCATGCTGGTAGCCCTGGTTGTGGTTCAGCGTGCGCACCACCTGCGTCATCGCGCCGCCGAGCATGTCTTCGCGGCCACTGAAATCGACACGCGGGTCGACGGCGCCCGGTGCGGAACCGGTGGGTTGCAAGTTGCGCATTGCGGCGGCGACGGCGAGCCCAAGCTCGCGCTCGCGTCCTTCGAAGCCGCTGTACTGCCCGAGCTTGCGGGCGGGCCTGGCGGCGGGCGCTGCAGCTGCAGCGGGTGGCATTGCAGCGGCGCCGGAGGGTGCCGCGTCGCTCGCACCGGCTTGCGCCGCGGTTGTCAGGAGCATCGCCAGGAACGCTGTCGTGATCGATCCGCGCATGGGGCACTTCCGATGACTGGTTCGACCCGATCGTAGTGGGCTGCAGCGATCGCGGGCCGCCCGTCGCGCCCGCTGTCTACCGCGCGGACGGTGGTGCGCGTACCGCAGTGGTGTTGCAGCGCAAGGCGCGATAGCGCTCGGTCGCCACTTGCCGGCGCGCGTACAGCTTTTCGCCCTCCTTGCCGCGGTAACCCAGGCGCATGCGGGTATCGATGGCGTCGATGTCGTCCTGAAGTTCGTGGCACTCCCTCGCCTTGCTGCGTGCGGGTGTCGTCGCGGATGGTCGCGTCGCGGCAGCCCGCGGCGGCGGCGCGCGTGCAGGTTGCTTCGCCGCGGTTGCGCGTGTCGCGACCACCGCATCGGTGGCGCCGACATCGAACTGCACGCGCTGCGGCTGCGCATCGGCACCGCAGGGCCGATCGCTGAAGATGCGAACACCGTCATGCCGGCATTGGTAGACCAGTGCGGGTGTGGCGAACGAAGGGTCGCTGCAGCCGAGCACGACGGCGAGCACGACGGCAGCCAATGCTTCGAGAGGAACGCGGCGACGATGGCGCATGCCGCAGAAGATGCGGTCGTGGCGCCGGTGGGGCTATCCCCAGAATGGGTGGAAATCGCCAGAAATGCGTGGTCTGGGCCGCGCGGAGCTAGGCCTGCGAGAAGAACTCGATCAGTGCGCCATCGGGCATGCGCACGCAGACGACGGCCTCGTGCCAGCCGCCGTGGGTGGCGAGCGTCATCAGCGTTCGATCTTCTCGTCGACGCGGTAGAACCACAGGAATATCAGCCCGCCGATATATGCGCAGACCGGGATGCCGATCAGCGCGATCAGCACGGCGACCTCGGCGCTGGCCGGTTGCTGTTCGAGCGGCAGATTCTTGTTGAAGTCCATCGCCTGCAGCAGTTCGCCGAGCGCGAGCGGTCCGAGCGAATAGCCGAGCCTCTCGATGAACACATAGACCGACGTATACAAGCCCTCGCGCCGCAGCCCGGTGCGCTCGCGGTCGTGGTCGATGGTGTCGAGCCACATGGCCTGGCTGTACAGCAGGATGGCCGAACCGAAGGCGCCCATCGCGATGCCGCGCAGGATGAAGAACAGGTCGGGCGTCTCGGGCGTCGCGAACAGCCAGGTCAGCGTCGTCAGGATCACCCCGACCATGCCGATCGCGAGTCCCGTGCGTTTCGGGATGCGCTGCCCGAGCCAGCGGAACAGCGGGATGCAGGCAATGGTGCTGCCGATGGTGGCGATCGCGAGGATGGACATCAGCGACAGATCGCGCTTCAGCACCATGATGACGAAGAACGCAGA
>JBIITU010000235.1:0-5512 GCA_044340335.1 Steroidobacteraceae bacterium | reverse complement strand
CGGATCAGTCCTACAACGGCACGCGCTTCGCTGTCACGGGAACGCCGTGGACCACGTTCGATGATGACAAGCTGCAAACCCTGTCGCAGGAAATTCGGCTCGTCTCGCCGCGTGACCAATCGCTGCGCTGGTTGGCCGGTGCGTTCTATTACGAAGAGGACTTCGAAGGGATCACGACCGGCGTGATCCGGCGCGGTCCCGCTCCGACGTTCACTGTAACGGCGGCGCCGACCCGGCTCTCGTCGCCACGCACCGTCGACAACTACGCTGCTTTCGGACAGATCGAGCTCGATGCCACGGACCAGCTGACCCTGTCCGCAGAGCTGCGCTACAACTGGGAGCGCACGCGTTTCGGCGACGATACGCCGCTGGGCACGGCCATCGTAACGACTGACCGTTTCACGCTTGGGCAGCCGGTCATCGTCAATGTGCCGGTCACCGAGAAGTCCTGGGCGCCGCGCCTCAGTGCGACCTACAAGCTCAGCGACGACCTGATGTTCTATGCCCAGGTTGCAGAGGGCTTCAAGGGCGGTGGCATCAACGTCTCGGCGGGTACGCCCGCGAGTCAGGTCGAGTACGTCGGCGAGGAAGTCCGCTCCTACGAGGCGGGCATGAAGAGCGAGTGGTTCAACAACCGGCTGCGCGCCAACGTCGCACTGTTCTGGAACGATCTCGACAACCTGCAACTGTCGCAGGCGGTGATCAGCCAGAATCCCGTGACCGCGCTGTTCGAGTCGATCACCGTGATCAGCAACGTCGGCAAAGCGCGGACCCGCGGTCTAGAGCTCGAACTGGATGCCGCACTCGGCAATGGGATGCGTGCCGGTATCAGCTACGCGTTCACGGACGCGAAGGCACTGCGTGGCTTCGAAATAACGAACGGTAACGCCTTCGCTGGCAACCAGAGCGTCGACGGTGCCGAACTGCCGCGCTCGCCCAAGCACTCCGGCGCAGCATACTTCGCTGCCAGCCTGCCGTTGAACTTCGGTTCGGAGCTGAGCTGGGATTCCCGCATCGACGTCCTGTACGAATCCCGGCGTTACGCCGAGATCCAGAACCTGATCTGGGCGGACCCGCGCACGCGGGTGAATCTCAGCACCAGCATCGGCAACGAGCGTTGGGAGGTGACGGCCTGGGTGCGAAACCTGACCAACGCCAAGGAGTCAGTCAACGGCTTCCGGTATCTCGACCCCGTGACTTTCCGCCGCACGGCTGTCGACTGGTTGCCGCGGCTGCGGCAGGTTGGCGTCACGGCGACATTGTCGTTCTGAACAACCGCCGCGCAAGTCGCTGGCGCCAGGTCTCAGGAGCCCTTGCGCCGGCGGCGACGCGCGGGGTCCGGTCGAGTCGCCTTGGTCCGACCGGCGCGTCGGGGTCGCTCCCCGGTCTGCGGAGGCTCGAGCTGTGACTGCAGGAGCTCCAGGCAACGATGCACTGTGGCGATCTCCGCGTCGTCCAATCGCTTCGCGCATCGCCCCAGCAGGAGCTGCTGTTCTCGCGCGAGTTCCGTGGCGACACGCTGACCAGCCAGGGTGAGCGCCGCGAGCGGCGACCGTGCGTTTGCGGGATTGGAGATCATCGACACGAGCCGCTGCTCAACCAGCATGTCGACGGTGCGCTGTACGCTCTGGCGCTTGAGGTCGATCATGCGCGCGATGCCGGCCACGCTCAACGACCCGCGTCGCAGCACGCCCAGTACCTGCCACTGGCTTCCCGTTATTCCGTACCGCGATCCGATGCGATCACCGTATCGAAGCAATGCGCCGTGCAACCGGAAAACGCGGTTGACGATGGGCTGCAGGCCCTCTGTTGAGTCTGATGACAGCACGCTGTCAAGCTGCCAGAATCAAGGCGCTTCGCAAAAGCGTCGCCGCTGAATTGGGTGCAAACATGCAGCAGAATGAAGCTAGTGGCGGCACGACCCCGGACGCGCAATTGCCGTCGCCCCGATACGCCTGGTATGCGCTTTCGCTACTCATTCTTGCCTACGTCGTCGCTTTCATTGATCGCGGGATTCTGGCGCTGCTGATCGAGCCAATCAAGCACGACCTCGGACTGTCGGATCTTCAGATGAGCTGGTTGTTGGGTCCCGCCTTCGGGATCTTCTACGTCACGCTGGGCTTGCCGATTGGCGTGCTTGCCGACAGATCCAGCCGGCGAAATCTGCTGATGGCGGGTGTCGTCCTGTGGTCGCTGGCTACGGCGGCGTGCGGGCTCGCGCGCGGATTCGGGCAGCTTTTCGTCGCACGCGTATTCGTCGGTGTCGGCGAAGCGACCTTGTCGCCGGCAGCTCTGTCGCTGATCTCAGACCTGTTCTCGCGCGCCGACGCGATGCGCGCGGTGACCTTCTTCGCGATGGGGCAGTCGATCGGTGCGGGGCTTGCTTTTCTTCTCGGCGGTCAGTTGGTGCTTGCCGTCTCTGCCGCAAGCATGGTGGTCTGGCCAGTCGTTGGCGTGCTCGCGCCGTGGCAGCTCGCCTTCATCGCCGTCGGCCTGCCAGGGTTGCTCGTTGCCGCTTTGCTCCTGACGATCAAGGAGCCGGTCCGCCGCGGCTACTCCGTCGAGTCGAAAGGCCAGCCGGGTACCCTGGCTGCGGCTTTGCGCTACATGCGGGCGCGTCCCGGCGTATTCGGTGCACTGATGCTCGGCAACTCCGTCGTGACGATCATCGGATACTCCTACTTCTGGGTGCCGAGCATGCTGGCCCGCACTTGGGGCATGTCATCCGGCAACGCTGGTATTGCGTATGGCGCCGTGCTCGCCGTCGGTGGACCGATCGGCATCTTGCTGGGTGCCCGACTCGTCAAGCATCTGTATGCGAAGGGTCGCGCGGATGCGCCATTCCTTGTCTTTCTCGGCAGCCTTGCCGTCGGCGTAGTCGCGGCGTCGCTGATGCCGTTGATGCCAAGCGCCAATGGGATGCTGGCGATGCTGTTCCCGGCAATGCTTGCGCTCGCGATGGCCTCCGGGACCAGCACGGCAGCCGTCGTGCACGTCGCGCCAGCCGAGTTTCGCGCCCAGATCTCGGCCGCCCATCTGCTGGTCATCAGCCTGTCGGGCCTGTTCCTCGGGCCAACCTCCGTGGCTTTCCTCACGGACTTGGTCTTTCGTGACGAGGCCGCCGTGCGCTACTCGCTGGCGGTAGTCGCGGTCAGCGTCGGATCGGTCGGCATGGTTGGCCTGATGCTCGGACGTCGGGCTTACGGGGCTGAAGCGCTGGCTGCGGAACGGTGGTATGCCGCCAAAGCGTAGTGTGCTTGGAGTGCAGCTCGCTCGAAAGTAGCTTCCCGGGGGTGGCTGGGTTCGGCGACACTGACGCGGCTCGTTCAGTGTCGTAGTTGAATCTGTCGCGTCGTGCACCGCCGGGAGAGCCCTCATGAAAGTTGCTGCCGTCAAGAAGCCGGGTGGGCTTGCCAATCTCGTGCTCGAATCCCGCCCCGATCCGGTGCCGAAGGCGGGCGAAGTCCTCGTGCGCGTGCGTGCGAGTTCGCTGAACTACCACGATTACCTGGTCGTGCTCGGTGTGATTCCTGCCGATGACGGACGCATCCCGATGTCCGATGGCGCGGGCGAGGTCGTCGCCGTGGGTGCCGGGGTCAAGCGCTTCAAGCCCGGCGACCACGTGATGTCGCTGTTCTTCCCGGACTGGCAGGCCGGTGGCCCGCAGATCACGGGCTTCGGCTCGGTGCCGGGTGATGGCGCCGACGGCTTCGCCTGCGAGCTGTTCGCCGGTCCCGAGTCCGCGTTCACGCGTATGCCGCAGGGTTGGAGTTTCGCGGAAGCGGCGACGTTGCCGTGCGCGGCGCTGACGGCCTGGCGCGGCATGTTCGTCGAGACGCACACGAAACCCGGCGACTGGGTGCTGGTGCAGGGCACGGGTGGTGTATCGATCTTCGCGCTGCAGTTCGCGAAGGCGGCGGGTGCGCGCGTGATCGCCACGTCTTCGTCGGCAGCGAAGCTCGAGAAGCTCAAGGCGCTCGGCGCGGATCATGTCATCAACTACAAGACGACGCCCGATTGGGGTGTGCAGGCGTTGGCACTGACGGGTGGCCGGGGCGTCGATGAAGTGGTCGAGATCGGCGGTCCGGGCACGCTGGCACAGTCGATTGCCGCGTGCCGGCCGGGTGGGCATATCTCGCTGATCGGCGTGCTGACGGGGTTCTCGGGCGACGTGCCGACGGCGGCGCTGCTCGCCCGGAACGTCACGCTGTCCGGCATCTCGGTCGGCTCGCGCGCGCACCAGGAGGACATGCTGCTTGCGCTTGAGGCGAACCCGTTCAAGCCGGTCATCTCTGACACGTTCCCGCTCGATGCCATCGCCGCCGCCTTCGAGCGGCAGGCGAGCCAGCAGCATTTCGGCAAGATCGTGCTGACAATCTGACCGCGGGCCGGGGTCCGTCACCTTGACTTGTTAGCAACTAACAAGGCAAGATTTCGGCACATTTCCGAGGCACCGCGCATGGCCCTGCAGCTTCGTTCTCATATCGCGCTGTTGCTGTTCGCCGTCGTGGCATCGAGCCCCGCACGCGCCGCGGAAACGGCTGCGCTGTCGGCTCAGGCAACTGCCGGCAAGACCGCTTACGAGCGCTACTGCGTCGACTGCCACCACGGCACGCTGCGCGGCACGGGTCACGGCCCGCCGCTCGACGGCGGTGCGTTCCGCGGTCGCTGGGCTGCGAAGCCCACGGCCGAACTCGCCCGCTATCTGCAGACGACCATGGCGACGACGGTGCCCGCAACCACGGGCGCCGGCGTGTTCGCGGACATGGCTGCCTATCTGCTCGAGCGCAACTCGGGCCGCAGCGTCAGCACCGCACCACAGGCCGCAGCGTCTGACGCGGCCAGCGCCGCCCAGACCTGGGAAGGCGCGAGCGGCATCGCGGAGGCTGCGGCGCGCGCGGGCCAGTGGAAGAACCTCGAGACGGGGCCGCTTGCGCCGGTCACCGACGCGATGCTGCGCAATCCACCGGATGCCGCATGGCTGAACTGGCGCCGCACGCTCGACGGGCAGGGCTTCTCGCCGCTTTCACAGGTGAATCGCCAGACGGTGGGCGGGCTGCGGCTTGCCTGGGCCATCACGATGCGCGAGGGCAGCAACCAGGTCACGCCGCTCGTGCACGATGGCGTGATGTTCCTGGTCCACCCGGGCAACGTCGTGCAGGCGATCGATGCGGCGTCGGGTTCGTTGATCTGGGAATACGCCTATCCGCACCCGCCTGAATCGCGCACGCTGGGCGGCCCGACACGCAACATCGCGATCTACATGGATCGCATCTTCGTCGCGACCTACGATGCAGCGCTGATCGCGCTCGATGCCCGCACCGGCAAGCTGATGTGGCGCACGGTGAAGGCCGATTACACCAAGGGCTTCACGCACACGGCTGGGCCGTTGATCGCCGACGGCGTCGTCGTCAGCGGCATCAATGGCTGCGAGCGCTTCAAGCCCGAAGGCTGCTTCATCACGGGCCATGATCCTGACACCGGGCGCGAGCTGTGGCGCACGTCGACCATC
>JBIITU010000233.1:0-5515 GCA_044340335.1 Steroidobacteraceae bacterium | reverse complement strand
CACGCTAGATGAACTGAAGAACGACATCACGGGCGGCGCGACGCCGGCCTCGTTCGAACCGTCGATCGACTACGTCGTCACTAAGATTCCGCGCTTCACGTTCGAGAAGTTCCCCGGCGCCAATTCGCGCCTGACGACCCAGATGAAATCGGTCGGCGAAGTGATGGCCATGGGCCGTTGCTTCCAGGAATCGCTGCAGAAGGCGCTGCGTGGCCTCGAGACGGGTCTCGATGGATTGAATGAGCGCGTGGCCCAGCCCGCATCGGAGCAGGGTGAGTCGACGCTGCGCTACGAGCTGCGCTCGCCGGGTCCAGAACGGTTGTTGTATGTCGCCGATGCGTTCCGGGCCGGCTGGTCGCTCGAGCGCGTGCAGGAAGTGTCATACATCGATCCGTGGTTCCTCGCGCAGATCGAAGACCTGATCCGCGAGGAACAGGCGCTGGCGCAGGAAGGCCTGGCGCGCCTCAGCAAGGAGAAACTGCTGCAGCTCAAGCGCAAGGGCTTCTCCGACAGTCGGCTCGCGCGCCTGACGGGCCTGACCGAAAAAGCGATGCGGCAGCGGCGCCACAAGGCGGGCATCCGCCCGGTCTACAAGCGGGTCGACACCTGCGCGGCCGAGTTCGCAACCTCCACCGCCTACATGTATTCCACCTACGAGGAGGAATGCGAGGCCAACCCGACCAGCAACCGCAAGATCATGATCCTGGGTGGCGGTCCGAACCGCATCGGGCAGGGCATCGAATTCGACTACTGCTGCGTGCACGCGGCGCTCGCGCTGCGCGAGGACGGGTTCGAGACCATCATGGTCAACTGCAACCCGGAGACGGTTTCCACCGACTACGACACCTCCGACCGGCTCTACTTCGAGCCGCTGACGCTCGAGGACGTGCTCGAGGTCATCGACAAGGAGAAGCCGGAGGGCGTCATCGTGCAGTACGGTGGCCAGACGCCGCTGAAGCTGTGCCGTGCGCTGGAAGAGGCTGGGGCACCGATCATCGGCACTTCGCCGGATGCAATCGACGTTGCCGAGGATCGCGAGCGCTTCCAGAAGCTGGTGGCGGAACTCGGCCTGCGGCAGCCCGCCAACGCAACCGCGCGCACGGAGGAGCAGGCGATCCAGCTCGCGCGCGATGTCGGCTTCCCGCTGGTCGTGCGTCCGTCCTACGTGCTGGGCGGCCGCGCCATGGAAGTGGTGTTCAATGAGGAAGACCTGCAGCAATACATGACGGACGCCGTCAAGGTGTCGAACTCGAGCCCGGTGCTGCTCGACCGCTTCCTCGACGACGCGATCGAAGTCGACGTCGACGCCGTCTGCGATGGCAAGCAGGTGCTGGTCGGCGGGATCATGGAGCATGTCGAACAGGCGGGCGTCCACTCCGGCGACTCTGGCTGCTGCCTGCCGCCGCACAGCCTGAGCGCGCAGATCCAGGATCAGCTGCGCGAGCAGACCCGCAAGCTCGCGCTGGCGAACAAGGTCGTGGGCCTGATGAACATCCAGTTCGCGATCCAGAACGGCCTGATCTACGTGCTCGAGGTCAATCCGCGCGCGTCGCGCACCGCGCCGTTCGTGTCCAAGGCGACCGGTCTGGAGCTCGCCAAGATCGGCGCGCGCGTCATGACGGGCCGCAGCCTCGAATCCATGGGCTGCACCGAGGAGCGGCGGCCGCCTTACTTCTCGGTCAAGGAAGCCGTGTTCCCGTTCGCGAAGTTCCCCGAGGCCGATCCGATCCTGGGCCCCGAGATGAAGTCGACCGGCGAGGTCATGGGCACGGGACGGACGTTCGGCGAGGCTTACGCGAAGGCGCAGGCCGGATCCGGCGTGGTGCTGCCGCGCAAGGGGCTGGCACTGATCAGCGTCAAGGACCGCGACAAGCCCGGTGCCGTGGTGCTGGGACGCCGGCTCGTCGACCGCGGCTTCGACCTGGTCGCTACCGAAGGCACGGCCAAGCTCATCAATGAGGCTGGTGTGCCGTGCCGGCGGGCCAACAAAGTGCGCGACGGCCGACCGCACATCGTCGACATGATCAAGAACGACGAGATCACCCTCATCGTCAACACGACCGAGGGCAAGCAGGCCGTGCGCGAGTCCAACTCGATCCGTCGCGAGGCGGTGGCCCGCCGGGTTACCTACTACACGACCCTCGCCGCAGCCCTGGCCACCTGCGATGCACTTGATTCCCTAGACCAAGTAAGCGTCAATCAGCTCCAGACCCTGCACCGCGGAGAGATCGCATGAAGCGTTATCCGATGACCCTGCGCGGCGCCGAGCTGCTGCGCCAGGAACTGAAGCGGTTGAAGAGCGAGGACCGCCCCCGGGTCATCAAGGCCATCGCCGAGGCGCGCAGCCACGGCGACCTGTCCGAGAACGCCGAGTACCACGCCGCGCGCGAACAGCAGGGCTTCATCGAAGGGCGCATCAGCGAGATCGAGGCGAAGCTGTCGACCGCCGAAGTCATCGATGTCTCCAAGCTGAGCCCCGGCGGCAAGGTGGTGTTCGGTGCCACGGTCGCGATCGCCGAAGAGGACTCGGGCAATCAGGTCACTTACCAGATCGTCGGCGAAGACGAGGCCGACATCCGCCAGGGCCGCATCGCCGTGACATCCCCGATCGCCCGGGCGCTGGTCGGAAAGTCGGAGGGAGATGTCGTCGATGTCGCCGCACCGGGCGGCACGCGCAGCTACGAGATCATGACGGTCCGCTACGACTGAGGCGCTGCGCTGCCCGGCGCCGCGAGCCTGGCCTCCTGCGGCCGGAACTTCAATCCGGGATGACTAACTTCGGCAGGGCCGGATGCCGCCGGTACAGCACGGCCACATGCCCGATACGGGTCACCAGCGTGCCGCCGGTCCGCGCACTCAGCTGTGCGAGCATGGCATCGCGAGCCGTCCGGTCGGCACCGCGGACCTTCACCTTGATCAGTTCATGGTCGGTCAGTGCCCGGTCGGTTTCGGCGACAAGTGAATCCGAAACACCGGCGTTTCCGATCATGATGACAGGGTTGAGCGGATGCGCCTTGCCGCGCAGGAACTTGAGCTGTTTCTCGGTCAGCGCCGCGGCGGGTTGCGTCATGCCGAAATTGTAGCGAAAGCGGCGCCGGCCCGCCGGGACCTTGAATTGCGGGGCAGGCGGCCCCACTTCTACGGGAGGCCGCGCGGTCGAACCAGACGGAACCTGGGTGATCGGCACCGGCTCCAGGTTGCAGGGCGTGCCGGGCGTGCTGGCCTGCGTCGTGTGATTGGTGTAGGGTCGAAAATGGGTGCAAGGAACCGCGCCTCGAGGAAATACCGTTGAACGACCTCATGAAGAATTTCGTGCTCTGGGCCGTCATTGCGGTCGCAGTGCTGGTGCTTTTCAGCCAGTTCATGCCGCGGGTCGGCGAGCCGCAGGCCATGCTGTACTCGCAGTTCCTCGAGGAAGTGCGTTCCGGGAAGGTCGACAAGGTCATCCTGCAGGGCAAGACCATCGTCGGCGAGCGTGCTGATCGCAGCACCTTTCAGGTCTACAACCCTGAAACCGACAACACCGCGTTGATCGGTGCGCTGCAGAAGGCGGGCGTCAAGTTCGAGGGTCGGGCGCCCAAGGAGCCGAATTTCCTGGCTCAACTCGTGCTGCAGCTCGCGCCCGCACTGTTGCTGATCCTCGTGTTCGTCTGGATGCTGCGCCAGATGCAGGGTTCGGCTGGCGGCCGCGGCGCCATGTCGTTCGGCAAGAGCCGCGCGCGCCTGCTGGGCGAAGACCAGGTCAACGTGACGTTCGCCGATGTCGCGGGCGTCGACGAGGCCAAGACAGAGGTCGGCGAGATCGTCGACTTCCTCAAGGATCCCTCCAAGTTCCAGAAGCTCGGCGGCAAGATCCCCAAGGGCGTGCTGATGGTCGGTTCGCCCGGCACCGGCAAGACGCTGCTCGCGCGCGCGATTGCGGGCGAGGCCAAGGTGCCTTTCTTCACGATTTCCGGCTCCGACTTCGTCGAGATGTTCGTCGGCGTCGGCGCCTCGCGCGTCCGCGACATGTTCGAGCAGGCCAAGAAGCACGCGCCGTGCATCATCTTCATCGATGAAATCGACGCCGTCGGCCGGCATCGTGGTGCCGGGCTCGGCGGTGGTCACGACGAGCGTGAGCAGACCCTGAACCAGTTGCTGGTCGAGATGGACGGCTTCGAGGGCAACGAGGGCATCATCGTCATCGCCGCCACCAACCGGCCCGACGTGCTCGATCCGGCGTTGCTGCGTCCGGGTCGCTTCGACCGTCAGGTTGTCGTGCCCCTGCCCGACGTGCGCGGCCGCGAGCAGATCCTGCGGGTGCACATGCGCAAGGTGCCGGTCGGCGACGACGTCAAGCCGGGTCTCATCGCCCGCGGCACGCCAGGATTCTCCGGCGCGGATCTCGCCAATCTCGTCAACGAGGCGGCCTTGTTCGCCGCGCGCGGCAACAAGCGCACGGTGTCGATGGACGAGTTCGAGCGTGCCAAGGACAAGATCATGATGGGCGCGGAGCGGCGCTCCATGGTCATGACCGAGCAGGAAAAGCGGATGACCGCTTACCACGAGGCCGGCCACGCGATCGTCGGCATCTCGGTGCCGGAACACGATCCGGTCTACAAGGTCACGATCATCCCGCGCGGTCGCGCTCTCGGTGTCACGCAGTTCCTGCCGGAGCAGGATCGCTACAGCCTGAGCAAGCGCCGCATCGAGAGCTCGATCGCGACGCTGTTCGGCGGTCGCATCGCCGAGGAGATCATTTTCGGCGCCGACTCGGTCACGACGGGCGCTTCGAATGACATCGAACGCGCCACGGATCTGGCGCGCAACATGGTCACGAAGTGGGGCCTGTCGGACAAGCTCGGCCCGTTGACCTACTCCGAAGAGTCGGGCGAGGTCTTCCTCGGTCGCTCGGTCACGCAGACCAAGCAGGTCTCCGATGAAACGGCGCATGCGATCGACCAGGAAGTGCGTCGCGTCATCGAGAGCAACTACCAGCGTGCCCGCAACGTGCTCGAGACCAATCTCGAGAAGCTGCACGTGATGGCCGATGCATTGATCAAGTTCGAGACCATCGACGACAGCCAGATCAAGGACATCATGTCCGGCCGTCCGCCGCAGCCGCCCGCCGGCTGGGACGAGACCATGGCCGGCCGCGTCGGGCGGCCACGCCCGGGCCCGCAGTCGGGCGATCTTGGCTCGCCGGCGGGTGAGGGCAGCGCGAGCTGATTCTCGACTGCGGAGCACGCCGGCTCGATCTGTCCACGCCCGTGGTCATGGGCGTGCTCAATGTCACGCCTGATTCTTTCTCCGATGGCGGCCTGCATGTCAGCGTGTCCGCAGCACTCGCTGCCGCCGAGGCCATGGTGGCCGCGGGCGCCGCCATCATCGACATCGGCGGGGAGTCGACGCGCCCTGCGGCGCCGGTGGTCGCCGTCGACGAAGAGTTGCGCCGCGTGCTGCCGGTCATCGAGGCGCTGCGCGACCTGCCGGTGCTGCTGTCGGTCGACACCAGCCAGCCCGACGTCATGCGCGA
>JBIITU010000231.1:0-5589 GCA_044340335.1 Steroidobacteraceae bacterium | reverse complement strand
CGAAAAGGCGGGGATGTTCCTGCCCGATCGATACGTGCGCGGCACCTGCCCACGTTGTGGCGCTGCGGACCAATACGGCGACAGCTGCGAAGTCTGCGGCGCGACCTACTCGCCAGTCGATCTGAAGGACCCGGTCTCGACGGTCTCGGGCACGACGCCCGTGTGGCGCGATTCGGAGCACCTGTTCTTCGCGCTCGGCCAGTACGAACCGATGTTGCGCGAGTGGGTTGCCAGCGGCTCGTTGCAGCCGCAGGTGCTCGCCAAGCTCAACGAATGGTTCGAGGCAGGCCTGCAGGATTGGGACATCTCCCGCGACGCGCCCTACTTCGGCTTCGAAGTGCCGGATGCGCCCGGCAAGTATTTCTATGTCTGGTTCGACGCGCCGATCGGCTATCTGGGCAGCCTGCGCGCTTACTGCAACCGCACTGGTGCCAATCCCGATGAATACCTGAGCCCCGACAGCAGCACGGAGCTGTACCACTTCATCGGCAAGGACATCAGCTACTTCCACACGCTGTTCTGGCCGGCGGTCCTGCATGGCTCGGGCTTCCGGCGTCCGACGGCCGTCTACGTGCACGGCTTCCTGACAGTCAACGGCCAGAAGATGTCGAAGTCGCGCGGCACGTTCATCACGGCGCGCCGCTATCTCGAGCGCCTGCCGCCGGAGCCGTTGCGCTACTACTTCGCGGCCAAGCTGGGCACGGGCATCGACGACATCGATCTGTCGCTCGAGGATTTCACGGCTCGCGTGAATTCGGACATCGTCGGCAAGGTGGTCAACATCGCCAGCCGCTGCGCGCCATTCATCGAGCGCGGCGGCGGCCGTCTCGCGGCGGCGCTCGCGGACCCGGCGCTGTACCAGGAGTTCAGCGCCGCGAGTCCGCGCATTGCCGCACTCTACGAGTCGCGCGATTACTCGGCCGCCATGCGCGAGATCATGCTGTTCGCCGATCGCGCCAACCAGTATGTCGATGCGAACAAGCCGTGGGCGCTGGCCAAGGATCCGGCGCAGGCTGAAGCGGTGCGCGCCATTGCAACGCAGGGCATCAACCTGTTTCGCGTACTGATGACCTGGCTCGCGCCGGTGCTGCCTGCGATGTCTCGCCAGGCCGGCGAGTTCCTCCAGGCACCCATGGAGCGCTGGGACTCCACCGCACTGCCGTTGCTCGACACTCCGATCGGTCGCTACACGCCGCTCGCAACGCGGCTCGATCCGAAGCAGGTCGCCGAACTGGTCGTCGACGCCGGCACCGCGCCGACGGCCGTCGCCGCACCCGCCGCGGTCGCCTCGAAGGCTCAGGCCAAGCCAGCGGCCAAACCCGCCGCTACCGCGACCGCGGCCTCTGCCAACGCGGGGGCGACGATTTCGATCGATGACTTCGCGAAGATCGACCTGCGCATCGCAACGGTGCTGGACGCGAAGACTGTCGAAGGCTCGGACAAGCTGCTGCAGCTGACGCTGGACCTCGGCACCGAGCGCCGCAACGTCTTCTCCGGGATCCGCGCGGCCTACGCGCCGGAGCAACTCGTCGGTCGCAAGGTCGTCATGGTCGCGAACCTCGCGCCGCGCAAGATGCGCTTCGGCGTTTCCGAAGGCATGGTGCTGTGTGCGAGTGGTGCGGACCACGGCCTGTTCCTGCTCGACGCCGACGACGGCGCGCAACCGGGCATGAAGGTCTCCTGACCGCCCAAGTCCTGATGCCGCACGCCATGGAAGGCAGATCACAGCAGGACCAGGTCGACGCGATCGACGCGCTGCTGCCGCAGACGCAGTGCACGCGCTGCGGCTTCCAGGGTTGCCGCCCCTATGCCGAAGCACTCGCGCTCGGCACGACCGAGCTCAACCGCTGCCCGCCGGGCGGCGCCGCGACCATCGAAGCGCTGGCGCAACTGCTCGCGCGCCCGGTGCTGCCGCTCGATCCGGCCTGCGGGGTGCAAGCTCCGCCGCGGGTCGCCTTCATCGACGAGGAACGCTGCATCGGCTGCGCGCGCTGCCTGCCGCCCTGCCCGGTCGACGCGATCGTCGGCGCGCAGCGCCAGATGCACACGGTGCTCGATGCGCTGTGCACCGGCTGCGAGCTGTGCATCGCACCCTGCCCGGTCGACTGCATCACCATGATCCCGCGACCGGCTGCCGCACCGCTGGAGCCGCCGGCCGCGGCGAACCGCGACCGCTGGCAGGCGCACCAGGATCGCAGCCAGCGCCGCGCCGCGGCCCGGGCCGCGCGGATCGCCGAGCGCAAGCGGAGCCTTCTGACATGAACCCGGCGAAGCGTCGCGAGATCTACACGCGCTGGCGGGCAGCGAACCCGAAGCCGACGACCGAGCTCGAGTACACCACTCCATTCGAGCTGTTGATCGCGGTGATACTGTCGGCGCAGGCCACCGACAAGAGCGTCAACGCGGCGACCCGCAAGCTGTTTCCAGAAGCGCGCACGCCGGCAGCGATCCACGCGCTCGGTGTCGACGGGCTCGCGCGCCACATCCGCACGATCGGGCTGTGGAACGCCAAGGCGAAGAACGTCATCGAGACCTGCCGCATCCTGCTCGAAGCGCACGGCGGCGAGGTGCCACGCGACCGCGACGCGCTCGAGGCGCTACCCGGCGTGGGGCGCAAGACGGCCAACGTCGTGCTGAACACCGCCTTCGGCGAACCCACCATTGCGGTCGACACGCACATCTTCCGCGTCGCGAACCGCACCGGTCTCGCGCCCGGGGACACGCCGCTCGCGGTCGAGAAGGCCTTGCTGAAGTTCACACCAGACGAGTTCAAGCAGGATGCGCACCACTGGCTGATCCTGCACGGCCGCTACATCTGCAAGGCGCGCACGCCGGATTGCCCGCGCTGCCCGATCGCCGATCTGTGCGAGTATCGACCCAAGACCCGGACGACCGACGCATGATCTACGCCGGCCAGCAACGCAGCGACCTGCGCCGCGCCTATCTGGATGCCTGGCGGCGCTTTCGCGCAGGCGAGCTGCTGACGCCGCTCGATGCGCAGATCGCGCAGGTCATCGCCGAGCATCCGGAGTACCACGGCTGGTTCGAGTCCGAACAGACGCTGGCGCGCGACTTCGACGCCGCCGCGGGCGGCAACCCGTTCCTGCACCTCGGCATGCACCTCGCGCTGCGGGACCAGGTCACCACCGACCGGCCGAACGGCCTGCGCGCTGCCTGCGCCGCGCTGGCCGCGCGGCACGGCCAGCACGCCGCGGAGCATCGCATCATGGAGGTGCTGGGTCGCGTGTTGTGGGACGCTCAGCGCGCAGGTCGCGCGCCGGATGAACTCGAGTACCTGAACGAAGTGCGCCGCCTGCGCTGACGCGACGCAGGCGGGCCGGGCTCAGCCTTTGCGCGGGATGTACAGGTCCGTCAGCGTGCCTTCGAATGCCTCGGCGGCGAGCCCCACGGTTTCCGACAGCGTCGGGTGCGGATGGATAGTCAGCCCGATGTCGGCACCATCCGCCCCCATCTCGATCGCGAGCGCAATTTCGGCGACGAGTTCGCCGGCGTTGGAGCCGACCAGTCCGCCGCCCAACAGGCGCTTGGTGGCCGGGTCGAACAGCAGCTTCGTGAATCCTTCATCACGCCCCTGCGCCAGCGAGCGACCGCTGGCCATCCACGGGAACAGGCCCTTCTGCACCGCGATGCCGCGCGCCTTCGCGTCGGTTTCCGTGAGCCCCACCCACGCGATCTCGGGATCCGTATAGGCCACTGACGGGATCACGCGCGCGTCGAACGACGCCTTGTGCCCCGCGACGACCTCGGCGGCGACCTTGCCCTCGTGCGTCGCCTTGTGCGCGAGCATCGGCTGGCCCGCGACATCCCCGATCGCGAAGATGTGCGGCACATTGGTACGCATCTGCCGATCGACGGCAATGAAACCGCGCGCATCGACTGCCACACCCGCAGCGTCCGCCCCGAGGCGCCGACCGTTCGGCACGCGCCCGACCGCGACCAGCACGCGATCGTAGGTTTCCTCGGCAGGCGCCGCCGCGCCTTCGAAACTCACGCGCAGCCCAGCCGCCGTTGCTTCGCAAGCCGTGACTTTGGTGCCGGTCATGATCCGCTCGTAGCGCGGCTTGATGCGCTTCTCGAGCGGACGCACGAGATCCGGATCGCAACCGGGCATGAGCTGCGGCGTCAGTTCGACGACGCTGACCTTCGCGCCCAGCGCGTCGTAGACGCAGGCCATCTCGAGCCCGATGATGCCGCCGCCGATCACGAGCAGGCGCTGCGGGATCGATTCGAGTTCGAGCGCGCCAGTCGAATCGATGACACGCGGGTCGTCCGGCATGAACGGCAGCTGCACTGGCTCGGAACCGGCCGCGATGATGCAGTGCTCGAAGCCGATCGTCTCGACGCCACCGGCCGACCGGATCTCGGCGACCTGGGGCGACAGGAACTTCGCCTCGCCGTGCAGCACCTCGACCTTGCGCTGCTTGGCCAGCATCTTCAGGCCGCCGGTGAGTTTGCGGACGACGCCGTTCTTCCAGCCGCGCAATTTGTCGAGATCGAGTTCGGGTTTGCCGAAGCGGATGCCGTGCTCCGCCATAGACTCGGCTTCCTCGATGACTTTGGCCGCGTGCAGCAGGGCCTTCGACGGAATGCAGCCGACATTCAGGCAGACGCCGCCGAGCACCGGCCAGCGCTCGACCAGCGTCACGCGCAGGCCGAGGTCCGCCGCGCGAAACGCCGCAGCGTAACCGCCGGGACCGGCGCCCACCACGAGCAACTGGGTCGTGCGCGTGACTGGCCCATCGTAGCGGGCGGCGGCCGTGGCCGGTGGCTGCGTCGCTGACGCGACAGGAGCCGACGCGGCAATCGCCACGGCAGCCGGCGCTGCGACCGCAGCCGCCGCGGGCGCGGCGGGCGCAGGTGCAGCCGCGGCGGTCCGCAACACGCCGATCACGCTGCCCTTCGAAACCTTGTCGCCCTTGCCGACGCGCAACGCAGTCAGCGTCCCGGCCGCCGTCGCCGGCATATCCATGGTCGCCTTGTCGGTCTCGAGCGTGACGAGCGCTTGCTCGACTTCGATTGAGTCGCCGACCTTGACCAGCACGTCGATGACCGCCACATCGTTGAAGCCGCCCAGATCCGGAACGACCAGTTCGATCTCCTGGCCGCCGCTCATGGCACAGCCTCGAGCAGACCGCGCACGTCGGCGAGCCGCGCGGCAAGGTCGGTCGTGAAGCGCGCTGCAGCGGCGCCATCGATGACGCGGTGGTCATACGACAGCGACAGCGGCAGCATCAGGCGCGGCACGAAGGCGCCGTCGCGCCACAGCGGCTTCATCGCCGAGCGCGACACGCCGAGGATCGCAACCTCCGGCGCATTGATGATCGGCGTGAATGCCGTGCCACCGATGCCACCCAGGCTCGAGATCGTGAAGCAACCGCCCTGCATGTCGGCCCCAGCGAGCTTTCCGGTGCGCGCGCGTTCCGACAGGTCCGCCAGCGAGCGCGCCAGCTCGTAGACATCCTTGCGGTCGGCGTCCCGGATGACCGGCACCAGCAGGCCATTGGGCGTGTCGGCGGCGAAGCCGACGTGGCAGTACTTCTTCAGGACGAGATTCTGGCCGGCCGGATC
>JBIITU010000229.1:0-5625 GCA_044340335.1 Steroidobacteraceae bacterium | reverse complement strand
CGAACACATAGAGCGGGATCTGGTACTGCCGCGCCGGCAGGATGCAGCGCGGATGCAGGACCTTGGCGCCGGCCGTGGCGATCTCCTGCGCTTCCTCGTAACTCAACGAGCGCAACTGACGCGCCGCGGGCGTGGAACGCGGGTTGGCGCTGAACATGCCGGGCACGTCGGTCCAGATCTCGAGCCGCGCGGCGCGCAACTTTGCTGCCAGATACGCGGCCGAGGTGTCGGAGCCGCCGCGCCCCAGCAGCACGGTTGCGCCATGCGCATCGCTCGCGATGAAGCCCTGGGTGATAACGACGCGCCCGAACGCATCGAGACGCTGCTCGAGTTCGGGATCCGGGGCGAAACTGCAGGTCGCGGACAGATACGACGCGCGTTCGGTCGCATCGCGCCGCTCTTCGCTGCGCAGCATGCTGCGCGCGTCGAGCCAATGTGCTGCCAGGCCCTGCGCCTGCAAAAAGCCTGCGCCGATGTCGGTGGCCATCAGCTCGCCCATCGCCATCACGCGTGCCCGCACGCGATCGCTGACCTCGCCCATCAGCGCGATGCCGGCCGCGACCTGGCGCAGTTCAGCGAGGTTGGCGAGCAGCTGCGGGCTGGGCTCGAGTCCGAGGTCGGCGACGAGCTGGCGATGCCGCGCATCGATTGCCTCGAAGGCAGCGGCGTAATCGTTCGCCAACGCAGCTGCCAGCAGCTTCTCGAGCCGATCGGTGATGCCGGTGATTGCCGAGTGCACGACCATGACGCGCGCGCCGGTCGTCAGGCGGGCGCGCACGACGGTGGCGATTCGCTCCCAATTGACGCGGCTCGACACGCTCGTGCCGCCGAACTTCAGAACGACCCATGCGCCCTCGGTGGACGCGGCGCGTGCGGCGACGCTCATTCGAGTTCAGGTCTCGTCGTCGTAGATGTCGCGCAGGTCCTTCTCGAGCTTGCGATCGGCGAGGACCTCTTCGAGCTTGCTCCAGGCAGCCTTGCCGCGTTTCTTGCCCGGTGTCGGACGGACACGGCGATCCACCTTCTCGAGGAAGCGGTCGTAATCGGGCGCAGTCTCTTCGCTAGCGGTCGACTCGCCGAGATAGTCCTCGTAGATGTCGAAGCTTTCCGAATCTCTCTGGGTCATCGCTCACAAAACCTAAATTAAACAAAGACTTATAGTACTGCCCGGCACGCAGCGACCCGAGACTATAGCGGAAACCGCCGCCGCCGCAAGTCGGGTTTTGGCCGCCCTGTCAGCTGCGCCGGACCGCGTCCCGGACGATCACGGGCGCCCCCCGCGACAACCCCATCGCGTCCTCGGCGCGACGCTCGGCGACCGCGATCTCGACCACGCCAAAGGAATTGACCAACGCCAGGGCCTGACCGGGCAGCACATCCCCGTAGGTCCGGCGTAACGGCAAGACCTGGGAACCCGCGTAGACATGCGGTTCGACCCAACCTGCAAGGCCGCTGGCGTCGATGTTCGTGATCAGGTTGCCGAAGTGGTCGACCGTCATGACCACGCCCGAGATGACGTCGGCGCCGACCGCCGGGGGGTCGACCCAGGAGGGCACGAGGCTCGCCAGCGGCTGTCCCAGCGCCTCCGGTTTGATCTGCCCGGCCGCAAGCAGAGCCGCCAGCGGCGCAAATATGTCGCGTCCATGAAAGGTCGCGCTGGGCCGGGTGATGCCGAGTGAGCCCAGCAACGAGGCGTCGAGCGCCCAGCAGCGCGCGTCGGCGACGCTCTCGACGACAGGCGCGAGCAGTCCGTTGTCTGGTGCCAGGAAGCAGTGCCCCGCCGCGACGACAATCGCGATGTCGCGCGTCGTCCCCACCCCTGGATCGACGACGGCGACGTGCACCGTGCCGGGCGAGAAGTAGCCGAACGAGCGCGCCAGCCAGAAGCCCGCCTCCGCCGGCCAGTGCGCCAGCACGCCGTGGGTGAGGTCCACGATGCGGGCCGCGGCGAACCGCGAGTAAATGCGGCCTTTCATGACGCCCACGAAGGGCTGCGTCAGGCCAAAGTCGGTGGTCAGCGTGATGACGCCGCTCGGCTGCTTCCAGGACATGGCTCGCTCCGGCACCTGCTGCGTTTGACAATCCCGGGGCGCGCAGGCACAAAGCCGCGACCATGTCCCGATCCCCTTCGACTGTCAAATCCCTTCCTTCAGCCCAGCCCACCACCGCCGCCGCTGACGTCGGCACGGTCGAGCTGCTGCTGATCGTCCTGTGCTTCGTCCTCAGCGGCGCCGCGGCACTCGTCTACCAGATCGCCTGGACGCGCCAGTTCGCGCTCGTCTTCGGCACGTCCGAGCTGGCGGTAGCGACCGTGCTCGCGGCCTACATGGGCGGTCTCGCGCTGGGCGCGTGGCTGGTCGAGCGCTGGCTGCCGCGGGTGCAGCGCCCGGTACTCACCTACGCGGTGCTGGAACTCGGCATCGCCATCGCAGCGGTGGTGCTGGTGCCATTGCTGCTGCAGGCGAGCAGCTCCGTGCTGCTGGCCGTCGCGGGCGACCAACCGTCGCCGCCCTCGAGCGAGCAGGTGTCGACGTCAGCTCTGTATCTGCTCACCGCCTTCGTCGCGCTCGCCGTTCCCACCACTCTGATGGGTGCGACCCTGCCGCTCCTGGCCCGTCACGCCGTTCATTCGCCAGAGCAGATCGGCAAGCGCATCGGCATGCTCTATGCGAGCAACACCCTCGGTGCCGTGCTGGGTGCGCTGCTCGCCGCCTTCGTGCTGCTGCCCGCACTTGGCCTGCAGCGCAGCGTCTGGACCGGCGCGGCGCTGAACCTGATCGTGTTCCTGCTGGCCGCGTGGATCGCGCAGCGTCGCCCGGTTGCCGACGCCGTCGTCACGGCACCGCGGGCTTCAGCGGCAGCCGAACCCGGCATGGATCGCAGCCGGTGGACACTGCCCGGCAGCCGCTGGATCCTGCCGCTGATGTTGTTGTCGGGTGCGGTGTCGTTCACCTATGAAGTGTTGTGGACGCGGATGCTGTCGCACATCGTCGGCAGCAGCATCTACGCCTTCGGCGTGATGGTCAGCAGCTTTCTTGCCGGCATCGCTGCCGGTGGCGCTTTCGGTGCGTGGCTGGCCAGCAACCGCACGCGCGCCATCAACGCCTGGGTGGTGGCGCAGCTGGTGGCGGCCGCCTGGGGCCTGATCGCATTCCTGCTGCTGGACCGCGCGATCCCGCAGCAGACGGGCCTGTATGCGAACGCGGCGCTCGCGTTCCTGTTGCTTCTGCCGCTGACCTTCGCGATCGGCACCACCTACCCGCTCGCGGTGCGCATCCTCGCCGAGAAGACCGAGGACGCCGCGCCAGCCAGCGCGCGCGTCTATGCCTGGAACACGGTCGGCGCCATCGGCGGTTCGCTCGCCGCCGGCTTCTACCTGATTCCGGCGCTGCGCTACGAAGGCACCGTGCAGGTCGCCATCGTCGCGAGCGCAGTGCTGGCGCTGCTTGCGCTGCTGCTGCTCGAGCGACGCCCGCTGTGGACCGTGGCGGCGGTCGCTGTGCCAGCCCTTGCGGCACTGCTGCTGGTCCGGCCCGCCGTGCCCGAGAAGTTGCTGCTGACCTCACCGCTGGCGATCCCGAACACGGGCGAGATCCTTCATTACGATGTCGGCCGCAGTGCCAGCGTCGTGGTGCTGCGCCAGGACGGCGGGCTCGCGCTGCGCACCAACGGGCTGCCCGAAGCGCTGATGGACAGCCCCGGCATGACGGCGCGCTTCAGCGGCGAGTTCTGGATGTCGTCCCTCGCCGTGATCACGCGGCCAGAGATCTCGGACATGCTGGTCGTCGGTTACGGCGGCGGCGTCGTGCTCGAAGGCGTGCCGCCGTCGGTGCGTCGCGTCGATGTCATCGAGCTCGAACCGAAGGTGATCGCAGCCAATGCCGCCACGCGCGCGCAGCGCAAGTTCGATCCGCTCAGCGATCCGCGGGTCAACGTCATCACCAACGACGCGCGCGGCGCGCTGACGCTGACCAGCAAGCGTTACGACGCGATCGTCTCGCAGCCATCGCACCCGTGGACGGCGGGCGCGTCGCACCTGTACACGCGCGAGTTCATGCAGCTCGCCCGCGAGCGACTGGTGGACGACGGCGTCTTCGTGCAGTGGATGAACGTCGCATTCGTCGACGAACCGCTGCTGCGCTCGCTGACGGCCACCCTGATCGACGTGTTCGGTGCCGTGCGCATCTATCGGCCCGACCCCAACACGCTGGTGTTCGTTGCCTCGAGCGGACCGCTGGCACCGGAGCCGCGCCTGTTGCGCACCGGCGCGCCGCTCAGCCTGACGCCGCTGCACTACGGCCGCTTCGGCATCAATACCGCCGAAGACCTGATCGTTGCGCTCGCGGTCGATGAAGCCGGCGCGGCGCGGCTTGCCGCGGGCGCGCCGCTCATTACCGACGACACCAACCGCATGGCAACCTCCAGCGTCTACGAACTGGGTCGTGGACTGAACGCAGATGCCACCGGGCGCGCACTCGCCGCCTATGATCCGCTGCAACGCGCCGACAGCGCCGTGTTCCGCGAGTATCGCGACGCGCTCGACTACGGCTACATGGTCCGTCGGCTGCTGTTCTTCCGGGCGATAGACCAGAGCGTCGTCGATCGCGTGCGGCGTATGGCGGCCCTGATTCCGTTCGCAGACCAGCGCGGCTACGCGCAGGTGTTGCTGACGGGTTCTCTGGGAGATGCGCCGCGCGCCGACGCGCTCGCGCGCGAACTCGCCGCCACCTCGCCCGGCAACTCGCGGCTGCTGTTCACCGCCCTCCAAGGCGAGTTCAACCGTGCTGCGCGAGGAGAACAGCCATCATCTGTCGATGCCGAGCGTGCTGCCGGCGGGCTGCCGATCAGCGCCCAGGCCACGCTGCGCGGTGTGCGGCTGTTGCGGGCGCAGGATCTCGGCGGTCTCGCGCAGCTCGACGCCGCGCTCGCCGAGGCGGTCTGGACCGATCCGTGGTTTGCCGATGCGGTGCAGCTGCGCGCCGAGTGGCGCGCCCGGGTCGCCAATCCGGAAGTCGCGAAAGCCTATGCCGATGAAGCCATCGCGCTGCTCGACCGGCTCGCCGTGGTGCAGCCGTCATTGTCGCTGCACGTGCTGCGTTCACGCGCTGCGCTGACGGGCGACCGACCGGACGTGCTGATCGAATCCGTGGCGCAGATCACGAGCTGGACGCTCGCGACGACGGGTCGATCGGAGCCTGCCCGCGCCCGCACCCGCACGACGCTGAACGAACTGCTCGCGCTGCTGGCTGACCGCGACGCTGACAAGCGCGTCGACGTGACCAGACTGAAGGAAGTACGCGCGCGCATCCGCACGGCACTCGAGGAGCTCGGCACATGAACAAACCGCGTCCAGCGCGATCGCTAGGTTTCATGGCACTGACGGCGTTGCTCGTCGCCGGCTGCGGCGGCAAGGACGCGGGCACAGGCTCCGGTCAACCCGTCGGCGCAGACGCCTGCAGCGTGACGAACCAGAAGCAGTTCACGTTCAATGTCGTGCGCGAGTGGTATCTGTTCACGGACCTGCTGCCGCAGACGGTCGACCTGAACGCCTTTCCGACCGCAACGGCGCTGCTCGATTCGATGACGGCGACGGCTCGCGCGCAGCAGCGTGACCGCTTCTTCAGC
>JBIITU010000020.1:0-19683 GCA_044340335.1 Steroidobacteraceae bacterium | reverse complement strand
CCGCCAAGGTGGTGTACGAGATCGGCGAGCGGCTGCGCTTCCTGGTCGATGTCGGGCTCGACTACCTGACGCTCGATCGCAGCGCCGACACGCTGTCGGGCGGCGAAGCGCAGCGCATCCGGCTCGCGAGCCAGATCGGCTCGGGCCTGACCGGCGTCATGTATATCCTCGACGAACCCTCGATCGGCCTGCACCAGCGCGACAACGCGCGGCTGCTCGACACCCTGAAGCGGCTGCGCGACCTCGGCAACACCGTGATCGTCGTCGAGCATGACGAGGATGCGATCCGCGCCGCGGATCATGTCGTCGACCTGGGCCCGGGCGCCGGCGTGCACGGCGGCGCGATCGTCGCCCAGGGCTCACCGACCGACATCGAAGCCACGGCCGGCTCGCTGACCGGCGAATACCTGTCGGGCCGGCGCCGCATCGACCGGCCGCGGCTGCGCTCGCCGAGTGGCAGCGCGAAGCGGCTCAGGCTGGTCGGCGCGCACGGCAACAACCTGCGGCAGGTGTCGGTCGAGATCCCGCTCGGGCTGCTGACCTGCGTGACGGGTGTGTCTGGTTCCGGCAAGTCGACGCTCGTCAACGACACGCTGCTGCGTTACGTCACGGCCTGGCTCGATCGTCGCGCCAGCGATGGCGCGCCGGTCGAGCGCATCGAAGGCCTCGAGCACATCGACCGCGTCATCGACATCGACCAGTCGCCGATCGGCCGCACGCCGCGCTCGAACCCCGCGACCTACACCGGCCTGTTCACCGGCCTGCGCGAACTGTTCGCGCAGGCGCCGGAGGCGCGCACGCGCGGCTACGACGCCGGCCGCTTCAGCTTCAACGTCAAGGGTGGCCGTTGCGAGGCCTGCCAGGGCGATGGCGTGATCAAGGTCGAGATGCACTTCCTGCCCGATGTCTACGTGCCCTGCGATGTGTGCAAGGGGCAGCGCTACAACCGCGAGACGCTCGAGATCCGCTGGCGCGGCCGCAACATCCACGAAGTGCTCGACATGACGGTCGAGGACGCACTGAAGTTCTTCCAGAACATCCCGGCCGTGCAGCCCAAGCTGCAGACGCTGGTCGATGTCGGGCTCGGCTACCTGCGGCTCGGGCAGAACGCGACCACGCTGTCGGGCGGCGAGGCGCAGCGCATCAAGCTGGCGCGCGAACTCGCCAAGCGCGCGACCGGCCGCACGCTGTACATCCTCGATGAACCCACCACCGGGCTGCACTTCCACGACGTCGCGCAGCTGCTCGCGGTGCTGCACCGCCTGCGCGACGAAGGCAACACGGTGATCGTCATCGAGCACAACCTCGATGTGATCAAGACCGCCGACTGGATCATCGACCTCGGGCCCGAGGGCGGCGATGGCGGCGGCCAGATCGTCGCGACAGGCACGCCGGAGCAGATCGCCGCGCAGCCCGATTCGCATACCGGCCGCTATCTCGCGGCGGTGCTCGCCGCCGACGCGCGCGGCCCACGCTGAGCACGGGCGGTCGGGCTCCGGCGGGCCTGCGTCACGACTGTCGCCAGCCGCGGACAGTACGACGCTGCAGGCGCGCGCACCGCGACCGGCAGGTGTGAAACACGTCCGGTGGCGCTACAGTCGGCCCCAGTACCCTCGGGGCACCATGATGCGATACGCGCTGCTGTCCTTGTTGCTGCTCACCTCGGCTGGCGTGCTGCGGGCCGAGGCAGCTTCCCCACTGCCATCCCGACTCGACCGTGAACTCGGCCTGCAGGTGTTGCAGCACGATGCGGTGCGCGGCCTGACGCGCGACCGGATCGGCCGGCCGACCGGCTTCGATGCCTACGGGCGGCGCTTCGAACTCGCGCTGGAACGCAACGAGCGCCTGGCCTTCGTGACGAACGCGCGGCTGCCCGGCGTCGAGGCGCTGCGCGGTACGCTGCGCAACCTGCCGGGCTCCTGGGTGCGCATCACCCGCACGCCCGCCGGCCTGTACGGCATGTTCTACGATGGGCGCGAGCTGTACGTGATCGAGCCCGCGCACGAACTGACGGGCAGCGCCGTGACGCCGCTCGAGGCGGCCGGCAACGAACCCGTCGTCTACCGGCTGGCCGACACGGTGCTGCCGATCAATGGCGCGAGCTGCGGCACCGTCACGCTGGCGGATGCCGCGCGCGGCGGCCAGAGCGCCGCGCAGCAGTTCAACGCGACGGTGGCAGAACTGCAGATCGCCGCCGCCGGCCTGCCGCCGACGCGGCAGATCGAGATCGGCGTCGTCGGCGACTTCGAGTTCAGCCAGCTGCCGTTCTCCGGCGGACTGACACCGGAGCAGGCGATCGCTGCGCGCATGAATGTCGTCGACGGCATCTTCGCCGAGCAGGTCGGCGTCAAGCTGCTGTTTCCGACGGTGACGGTGTTTCGCGATGCCGCCGATCCGTTCACGTCGACGACCGTCTCGGGCACGCTGCTCGATGAACTCGCGCTGTGGCGCCAGGCTACCCCCGCGCAGAACTCGCGCGGGCTGACGCATCTGCTGACCGGCCGCGACCTCGATGGCACGACGGTCGGCGTGGCCTATGTCGGCGCGTTGTGCCGCACGCGCTTCGGCGCCGGCCTGTCGCAGGCGGCGAACCTGTCCGCCAGCACCTCGGCGCTGGTCATCGCACACGAAATGGGTCACAACTTCGGCGCTTCGCACGACGGCGAAACCGGCTCGGTCTGCGAAGCCGCGCCACAGACCTTCCTGATGGCACCGCGCATCAACCAGAGCAGCACGTTCTCGCAGTGCAGCCTGACCACGATCGCGCCCCAGGTATCGTCAGCGGCCTGCATCGTGCCGCTGAACGTGCCGGATGCCGACTTCGACCTGCCGGTCGCGACGCGCCGGCTGCGCGGCGCGAGCTTCGACTACGCGTTCACCGTGCGCTCGATCGGCGCGACGCAGGTCGAGGGCGTCACGGCGACGATCACGCTGCCGACGACGCTGACGCTGAACTCCGCGAACGTCGGTGGCAGCGCCTGCACGACGACCACGAACACGGCCACCTGCACGATCGGCGCCCTGGCGCCGCAGGCGACGCGCACGGTCACGGTGAATCTCACCGGCCAGCAAGCCGGCACCGCGACGGCCACCTTCGCGCTCAGCGCCAGCAACGACGCCGGCGCCTACAACAACAATGGCAGCGTCGCCTTCGGCATCGATCCGAGCGCGGACCTCGCGGTCACGCTGTCGGCAGCGCCGGCGACCTTCACGACCGGCGGCAGCACGCAGCTGACCGCCACCGTGCGCCATGTCAGCGGCGAGGCCGTGCCGGACGCGCGCCTGTCGCTGACGATACCGACCGGCCTGACGCCGACCTCGGTCGGCACCAACACGCTGGGTTGCTCGCTGCTGAATGGCGCCGTGACTTGTTCGCCGGTCGCGGTCACGATCGGCTCCAGCCAGAGCGTGACGGTCACGCTCAATGCCAGTTCGACCGGCTCGAATCAGGTCAACGCCACCGTCGCGGCGACGCTCGGTGACCCCATCACCGCGGACAACAGCACCGCGGCCACGGTGACCGTGCAAGCGCCTGCTGCGGCGAGTGGCTCCGGCGGTGGTGGCCGTCTGACTCCCGCCGATCTGGCGCTGCTCGCGACGCTGCTGCTCATGGCGGCGTATCGCAACCGGCTGGTTCGGCTGCGTCGGCGAGCGCCGGCAGCGCAGCGCGCGTAGCAGCGACGGCGGCGCGCAGCGCGCTCGCGCCGACTCCGCCTGCCTGGCGCGAATCAGCGGCGCCAAGCTGCAGCTCCGCCTGCTCGATCGCCTGCAGTGCCGCGCGGCGACAACCACGCTTGCCGCGCAGATCCGCCAGGTTGTTGTAGACGATCGCATCGGCGGCGCCGCGCGCGACCGCCGCGTGCAGGCTGCGCTCCGCGGTGGCAGCATCGCCATCAGCGAGTTGCCCATTGGCCAGTGCGACCGCGGCCAGCGCCGAGTCGGGCCAGCGCTCCACGGCGGCGTGCTGCGCGGCGCGCGCAGCGTCGCGACGCTGGGTCACGTCGAGATCGGCGGCCGCGCGCAGCCAGCGCAATGGCGCGGCGGTACGCGGCGGCTCTGCGGGACGGCTGACAACCACTGCCCACCGCCCGGCCCGGCGCCAGCTCGAGTCGAAGCGCCGGCGCGACATCCACTGCCGCGCGGTCGTGCCCGAGCGCAGCACGAGGCGGTCGGCCGCGACGTCATAGCCGATCACGACGGCGTAATGCCAGCGCGGCCAGGCGTCGATCGCCAGATTCTGCAGCACGAGCACCGGCCGACCCGCCGCGACTTCGCGCAGCAGCGTCGCAAAGTCGGGCTCGAGCTCGTAGGCGAGGCGGGCGCGCCGCCGGGTCGCGGCGATCAACTCCGTCTGCAGGCTGCCACGGCGCGCCGGCAGGTAGACCTCGTCGACCAGCGCCTCGGGCGTGACCACGACGCCGGCCGACTCGAGCACGGTCGCCAGCGCCGCTGGCCCGCACTGGTAGCGGTCCTGGGCGTGGAACGGCGTGGCCGTCAACTCGACGGCCGCCGGCAGGTCTGCCGGCCAGGCCGGGGGCGCGACCGTGGCCGGCCGCAGCGCGCAGCCCGCCGTCGCCAGCGCGGCGACGGCGACCAGCGCGGCGCGGATCACGGCACTTTCTTGAAGATGTCGATCGTGCCGGTGAATTCGAGCGCCAGCAGCACGAGGAACACGATGCCGAGGATCGCGAGGCCGTCGCCGCCGGCGGGGGCCTGCTCGAGCTGGGTCGCGAGCCGCGACAGTTCGGCCGGCGTCAGCGCGGCGATCCGCTCGGCGGCCGCCGCCGGATCGACCCCGAGCGCGGTCATGCGCGACTGGACATCGGCACGCGTCAGCACGCCCTGGACCCGGGCAAGCGCGCCTGGATCAGCGGGGGCCGCCAGCTCGAGGGCCGTCTGGGTGCCGATGTTGCCTGCCCAGCTGGCATGCGGCGCCATGGTCGGCGCGAGCATCGCCAGCAGGGACAGTGCGAGCAGGGCTCGACGGAAAGCAGCGATCATCATGACTTCCTCCTTGGGTGCCGCTGAGCGACCGCGGCGCGTCCGATTACAGGGACTGGTCCGTGCCGTGGTCGACGCATACGGCTGTCGGCGAAGGACGACAGCGTTCCCGATAACCTGACGACGCATGTGACCAGCTGGTCACATCCGGAGCCGGAGATCACGCCATGCTCGAACGCATCTACCGCCGCCCCCTGATTGGCCTGCTCGGCCTCGCCGTCGGCTTCCTGACGCAACCGCTCGGGCACACGGTGTACAAGGTCAACATCGCGATCTTTGGCGACTACGCCGTGTACAGCTCGATCGCGATGGGCATCTTTGGCCTGCTGCTGGTCTGGCGCGGCCTCAAGGCCGATGAACTGAAGGCCACCTGGATGGGCATGCTGGGCGGCTGGTTCCTGTGGATGGGCTGGTTCGAGTACTCGTTCAAGTTCTACTCGGTGCTGTACAACGTGCCGGGCTTTCCGGTGGAGGTCGATGGCTACGTGGCAGCGCCGCAAGCCAACATGCTGCAGGCCACGCTGCCGATCATGCTCGCGATCTTCATGCTCTACGGCATGTTCAACCTGCAGACCAAGTGCAATTTCATGCGCTGGTTCCACCGCAACCTGGGTTTCAGCCCCGGCATGCCGACCCCGGACAACAAGCGCAGCTTCGCGCGCATCACCGCGATGGAAGTGATCTTCGTGACCTGGGTCTGCTACCTGTTCTGGCTGTACGCGATCTATCTCGGCACGCGCGGCACGGGCCTCATGATCGTCATGGGCCTGTACGTCGTCTGGTCGATCTGGGCCGGTTACCTGGTCTGGAAGTGCACGCAGCAGGTGCGCATGGCGGCGGCGCTCCGCTATGGCATCGGCGCCGGCATCGTGTTGTGGGGCTCGGCAGAAATGCCCGCGCATTTCCGCGCCTACCGCGAGTACTGGCTATACCCGGCCGAATACCCGATCTTCAACACCATCATCGCGACGATCTTCATCGGCGGCATCGTGCTGATCGCGCGCCGACCGACGCCGGCTGCGAACACTACGCCACCCTGATCAGTATCTTGCCGATCTGCTCGCCGCGCTGGATCTCGCGCCAGGCTTCCACGGCGCTGTCGAACGGAACGGTCTTCGCGACCACCGGCTTGATGCCGTTGTAGGCGATCGCCGCGAGCAGGCTCTCGAGCATGTTGCGGCTGCCGGCGCTGATCGCCTTCAGCGACAGGTTCTTGATGTACATGCCGTAGAGATTCGGCGGATTCGGCGGCGGCCGGCCCGTGCCGATCAGCACGATGCGACCGTTGACCGCGCTCGCCGCCATCGACTGATCGAGCGTCGCCGGGCCGACATTCTCGAGCACGACGCTCGCGCCGCGACCGCCCGTCTTCTCGACGACCTCGCGACCCCATTGCGGGTTGCTGCGGTAATTCACGGTGATGTCGGCGCCGAGCGCGCGCATCTGCGCGAGCTTCTCGTCGGACGACGACGTCACGACGACGCGCGCGCCCGCCGCCTTGGCCAGCAGCACGCCGAACGACGACACGCCGCCGGTGCCCAGCGTCAGCACGATGTCGTCGGAGCGCACCTGCGCGACTTCATGCAGCGCATGCCAGACAGTCACGCCCGAGCCCGACAGCGTCGCGGCGTCCTCGTAGGTCACGGCGTCCGGCAGTTTCGCCAGGCTGCTGGTCGGCAGCAGGATCAGCTCGCCGAGCCAGCCGTCGATGGTGTTGCCGACATCCGCCGCATAGTTGTCGGGCGACCACGGGCCGCTGACCCAGTGGCCCCAGTGACAGGCCGTGACGCGATCGCCCGGGCGGATGCGCGTTTCGCCAGGCCCGACGGCCAGCACTTCGCCCGCGCCTTCGCTGAGCGGGATGCGAGTCGCCGGACGCGGCCCTGCAGGCACCGGGAACATCGCGGTCACGATGCCCTGGTCGCGGGCGGCAATACCGGCGTAGTGCACGCGGATCAGCGCCTGGCCCGGCCCCGGCGTCGGCACCGGGCGTTCAACCAGCGCCAGCGTGTCGAAGCTCTTCTGTTCACCGATCTGCCAGACCCGTGTGCGGCCACGCGGCACCATGCCCGTGACGCCGCCGGCCGAGGCCGATGCCGGCGCCTGCCCGGCCGCGGCAGCCGCGGCTACGGTGGCGGCCGTCACCGCGCTGCCTGCGAGCACTGCGCGCCGCGAAAACCCGCCTGAATCCGACATTGATGAACTCCTCCGTGAGTGACTCGTGATGCTACTGCGGCACCGGGCAGGCCGTCACGACATCGGGTCCGCAGCCAACGCGGCGACCGCGACCCGGTCGGAACGACAGCAGGTGAATCTCACGCGCTTCGAACACCGGCGCGAAGATCACGGCCCGCCCGCGCGGACCGGGCCGGTCGTAGCGCCACGCGATGCCGCCGATCGTGCTGATGCTGACGCCCTGCGGATCGCGCAGCAGCGTCTGCGTGGTTCCGGCGCCGTAGTGTTCGTTGATGTCGAAGATCACGTGTGACTCATAGCGCCAGTCGCCGCGCGCCCGCGGCGCAACGGGGCGCAGCACCCAGACCTTCGATGCTTCGTCGCCGCCCACCACGATCCAGGGGCGCTCGCGGTCCTGCATCGACCGCTGCGGCCAGAACGCGATCGCCCGGTTCGGCGCCAGCCGGCCCGGACCGCGCGCCGGTGCGGGCACGGTCGGATGCGGGCGGATGTCGTCCTTGAGCACCTGCGTCGACCATGCAGAGTCGAAGATCCGCCCGTCCGCCGGCGGCACGAGCGCGAGCACGCGCCCGGGGATCGCGTCGCGCGTCACGTCGAAGCAGCCATCGCCCTGGTGGTTGCTGGTCAGGATCTCCATCCGCCCATCCATGTCGAGGTCGATCGCCTCGACGGCGAACGGTCGCCCCTGACCGCTCATGACGGTCTGCCGTCGGGGCCGCAGCTGCGGATCGTCGCGCAGCGCGCGCCACGGGCGGCCGGCCGGCGCGCCCACGATCGTGATCTGGTCGCTGGTGAAGAAATGCGTCGCGATGATCTCCGGCACACCGTCGCCATCGAGATCGGCGAGATCGAGGTTCACTTCCGGGCCGTTCAGTTCATCCGGCAGCCCGATCAGCACCCGCACATCCCAGGGTTGCGCCGGATCGAGCGCCGCCCCGGGGTTGCGGAACCAGACCAGCTCGCCTGTCGGCGGGCAGCGATGCAGGAAGGGCTTGAAGCTCGCCCTGGCGGCGATGATGTCCTGCAGCCCGTCGCCGTCCATGTCGTGGAACAGCGCCTGGTGGTAGTACCACTGCTCGTTGCGCACGACGCCATCGCGGCAGTCCGGCGTCGCCGTGCCGGCCTCGGCGACGACATACTCGCGCCGCGCAGGGTCACTGACGTCGATCAGCGTGAAGCGCCCAGGCTTGTCGGCAGAGAGGAACCCGCCCGGCACCACGACTGCTTCGAACGGCAGCACGCCGCTCGGCACGCGATCCGTTTCGTTGGGCCAGACGGTCAGCGGAGCAGCGACGCCGCGATCCGTCAGCACCTCGAGATCGCGCGCGGCATCGAAGCCGCGCCGGTCGACGGCATCGAGGTCGGGAATCCACGCCGCGAGATCGCGCTCGATGAAGCGCTCGACCCGCCGCCCGGCCGGATCCTTGACGACATTGTAGAAGCTCGACAGCAGCAGGGCTTCGCGCGCGCGCCCGTCGCCAGCGGGAAACTCGGCCACATGCAGGAATGCGGGATTGAACGGCAACCGCAATGTGGCTCGCAGGTACACGTCCGGACAGCTAGCCGCATCGCTCGCGATTGCAGCCGCCGTCGGCAGCAGCGCCAGCAACGACCCGAGCAGTGCCGCGGCACCGCGTTGCAGTAATTGTGTCATCCGCCCCCTCCGCTGTACCCCACCCAACTCAGTTCAACTCCACCGCCGGCACGCGCGCCTCCAGCTCGAGTCCGCCGCCGTCGCGCAACTGCGCGCGGATCGAACCGCCATGCGCCTGCAGCACGCGCAACGCGATCGCGAGTCCCAACCCGCTGCCGGACGTCGCCGGTTGCACCGGCGCGCGCGCATACGGCTCGAACATCCGCACCAGCCACTCGGGCGGCACGCCCGGGCCGCGGTCCGCGATCACCAGCACGATCTGCGCGGCGTCGCGCCGCGCGCCGATGTCGACGCTGCTGCCCGCCGGTGCGTGCCGGATCGCATTGCGCAGCACGTTCTCGACCGCGCTGCGCAGCAGCTCCGGATCGCCGACCACGGACAAACCCTGCGCGGCACTCAGGCGCAACTGCACGCCGCGCGCGCGCGCCTCGACTTCTTCATCTTCGACCAACTCGCCGAGCAGCGTCTCGAGATGCACCAGGCGGCGCGCGACCGGCGCAGCCGCATCGAGTCGGGAGTAGCGCATGATGTCGCCGATCGCCGCATCGAGCCGGCGAATCTCGCTCTCGATGCGCGCGCGCTCCGGCAGCTCGGCCGGGCCGCGTGCCGCCGCCAGCTCGAGCGCGGCCTGCAAGCGCGCGAGTGGCGAGCGCAGCTCGTGCGACAGCTCGGCCATCAACTGCGAGCGGCCTTCGATCAGGCGCGACAGGCGATCCGCCATCGAATTGAAGTCGGTCGCGAGTGCCCCGATCTCGTCGCCGCGCGAGGCGATTGCGGCCGGCACGCGCGCGCCGATCTGCCCCGACGCGATCTCGCGCACCACGCCCTGCAGCTCGCCGAGCGGTCGCGCAAACGTGCGCGCGATCAGCCAGGCCACCACGCCGACGACGACACTGGCGGCGAGCAGCAAGCCGAGCGTCGTCGTCACGTTACCCAGCAGCGAGATCCGGTTCGGCAGCACCAGGAACGCGTAGGCCGAGCCGTCCGACGCGATCAATTGCGGCGCGAGCCGCGCGGGGCGGTACTCGTCGGCCGTCGACGCCGGCGGGCCGACGACGGAGCGCTGGATGAAATCGGCATACAGCGCCGGCGGCGTGCGCTCCAGGATGTCGCGGCCGCGACTGTCGAGGATGTAGACCGACACGCCGCGCGGCACGTCTGCCTCGGTCGCGAGCCAGTACGCGAGCCGCTCGCGCCCGCCGGCGCGCAGCACGGCGGCGGCTTCCCGCCCGAGCGGGCTGTGGCGGGTCGCCGTGTAGCTGCGCAGCTCCTGCGATGCGACCAGCACCACGCTGCCGACGGCCAGCACGGTGAACAGCGCCAGCGCTGCGGCGATGTACAGCACCATGCGCCAGTACAAGCGCGTCGATGGCACGCGCATCAGTGCCGCTCCAGCGCGGCCGGATCGAGCACGTAGCCATGGCCGCGCAGTCCACCGATGCAGCCAGTGGGCAGCCCGGCGGCCTCGAGCTTGCGCCGCAGCTTGCTGACCAGGGTGTCGATGCTGCGATCGTAGGCCTCGATCGGTCGATCGAGTGCGAGCTGGGTCAGCTGGGCGCGCGACAGTACCTCGCCCGGGTGGCGCAGCAACTGTTCCAGCACCCGCAGTTGCGCCGTCGCAGGTCCAGCGTGAGCGGGCCGACCGTCACGGCGTGTTCAGCGACGGCCGCGCCACCCGGCGGTGCCGGCCGTGCCCGCTTCAGCACCGTGCGGATGCGCACCGCAAGCTCGAGCGGGCTGCAGGGCTTGGACAGATAGTCGTCGGCGCCGCCCATCAGGCCAAGGATGCGCTCCGACTCCTCGCCGCGCGCCGTCAGCATGATGACCGGCACGTCGTGGTGCTCGCGCAGCCGCCGCAGCGCCTCGAAACCGCTGATGCCCGGCAGCATGACATCCAGCACGACGAGTTCCGGGGCGCGCGCTGCGATCAGTTCCAGCGCGTCCTCGGCCCGGTGCGCGAGCGCGACCTCGAAGCCCTGCAGCTGCAGGAACTCCCGCAGCAGCTCCGCCAGGGCGACATCGTCATCGACCAGCAGGATGCGGGCAGTGGCGTCCGTCATTGCAGCAGTAGTGACCGAGTTCGCCGCCGCGCGCAAGCCCTGGCCACCGCGGTGGCCACGTCTGCCAGCAGCATCGCGCTGCCGTATCCGCCACCCTCGGTCGGGCGGCCGGGCTGGGTCATGGAACAGGCCTGGCGCGGCGTTCATCCCAGATGATGTAGAGCCCGCTCGCGATCACGACGGTGCCACCCACGAGCACGAAGGCATCCGGCAGCACCTGCCAGAACGCCCAGTCGAGGCCGATGCCCCACAGCAGCGCCGTGTACTCGAACGGCGCAACCACTGACGCCGGCGCCAGCCGGAATGCCTCGGTGATGCAGAACTGCGCTGCCGCGCCGGTCAGGCCGATGAAGGCCAGGATCCACAGGTGGCGGGCATCGAACGGGCGCCAGTCGGCGAGCGCCAGCAGCCCCGAACCGAGCGCCAGGAACGCCAGGAACCAGAACACCATGCTGCGACTCGAATCGGTGCGGCCCAGCACGCGAATCATCACGGCGCTGAGCGCGTAACAGACCGCCGACGCGGCAGCCGCGAGCCCCGCCAGGCTCACGAGTCCCTCGCCTCCGGGACGCAGCGCGATGAACACGCCGACGAGTCCGCCGCAGATCGCGAGCCAGCGCTTGAGGCCAACCCGTTCCCCGAGCAGCGGCCAGGACACCGCGGCGACCACCAGCGGCGCGCACAGGAACACGGCGTAGGTGTTCGCCAGCGACAGTTCCGCAACCGCATAGACGAAGCCGCCCAGCATCACGACCCCGAGCAGGCCGCGCGTCAACTGCAGGCCCCAGCGGTGCATCCGCAGTTCGCCCCAGGCGCCGCTCCACGCGGTGACCGCCAGCAGGAAAGGCAGCGATGCGATCGCGCGCAGGAAGGCGACCTGCATCGGCGAGTAGCTCGCGGCCAGTGTTTTCAGCGCCGCATCCATGAACGCGAACAGCGCCACGGCGATGCTCATCGCGGCGATGCCGCGCAAGGTCATGCCGCGCATGTCGCGCTCAGCCGGACTGCGCGACGGCTGTGCTGCCGCCATCGCGGTCGGCGGACAGCAGCCCGCGGAAGCGCGGCGCAAGCCAGCGTTCGAGATCGTCGATATACGTGAACACCGCCGGCACAATGACCAGCGTCAGCGCGGTCGACGTGATCAGACCGCCGATCACGGTGATGGCCATCGGCCGGTTGAAGCTCGAGCCGCCGAGCCCGACGGCAATCGGCAGCATGCCCGCGACCATCGCGAACGTCGTCATGACGATCGGCCGGGCGCGCTTGTGACCCGCTTCCATCAACGCGCCGAGGCGGTCACGTCCCGCCCGCATCTCCTCGATCGCAAAATCGACCAGCAGGATGGAGTTCTTGCCGACGATGCCCATCAGCATCAGGAAGCCGATCACGACCGGCAACGAAAACGACTCTCCGAACAGGATCAGTCCGAGCATCGCGCCGCCGATCGACAGCGGCAGCGCAGCGAGAATCGTGATCGGCTGCAGAACCCGCGCGAACAGCAGCACCAGCACCGCAAACACCATCAGGATGCCGGCCCCCATCGCGATCAGGAACGCGCTGACCATCTCCGCCATCAGTTCCGACTCGCCCACGGGAATGAGGCGCACCCCGTCCGGCACCCGCTTCGCGGCGGGCAACGCGTTGACGGCAGCCATGGCCTCGCCGAGTTGCACGCCGTCCGCGAGGTCGGATTCGACCATGACGCGGCGCGCCTGGTTGTAGCGGCGCACCGTGGTGGGCCCCAGGCCGAAAGTGATGTCGGCGACAGCCTTGAGTGGGATCGAGCCGCCGTTGGCGGTCGGCACTGGCAGGTTCTCGATCGTCGCAAGATCGCGGCGCGTCGCCTCGACCAGGCTGACCCGGATCGGAACCTGCCGATCGGACAGTGAAAACTTCGGCGCATTCTGCGGCAGGTCGCCGATCGTGGCGATCCGCACCGTCTGCGAAATCGACAGCGCCGACACGCCGAGATCGGCAGCCACGTCGATGCGCGGCCGCACGACGATCTCGGGACGCTTGTAATCGCCATTGATCCGCGCATCGCGCAGCTGCGGCAGGGCGCGCATCTGCTCGACCAGCAGGAGCGCTGCCGCCTCGACCTGCGCGGGATCGTCGCCGGTCACATACAGCGTGACGGGTCTGCCGCCGCCGCCAGGCGAGAAACCCTGGAACGTCGCGCGCGCATCCGGGATCTCGCGCAACAGCGGCTGCACCCGCCGCTCCCACTCGGTCTGCGTCAGTTCACGTTCGCTGCCGGGCACGAGCGTGATGTACAGGGTGGCGTTGCGGACCTGGCCGTCGTCGGCAGCGCCGATCGATTCGATGACGTCCGTGACCTCGGGCTGCTTGCTGACGATCGCGGTCGCGAGCGCGGAGAGCCGCGCCGTGTCCTCGAGCCGCACGCCGGGGGGCAGCTCAATGTTCAGCTGCGAGTTCGCGAAATCCTGCGGCGGCACGACCGACTTAGGAATCACGATCATCATGCCGACGGACGCCACGAAGAACGCCACGCCGAAAAACACGGTGCGGCCGCGATGCGCGAGGCTCCAGCCCAGCGCGGCGAGGTAGCGCCCCATCAGCGGCCCGTCCGCGCCGCGCATCTCGTCGTGCGGCTTCAGCATGTAGGCCGCGAGCACCGGCGTGATCAGGCGCGCCACCAGCAGCGAGAAGAACACCGCCGCTGCGACCGTCAGGCCGAACTGCTTGAAATACTGACCGACGATGCCGCTCATGAAGCTGACCGGAACGAACACGGCGATGATCGTCGCCGACGTGGAGACGACCGCGAGGCCAATCTCGTCGGCGGCGTCGATCGCGGCCTGATAGCCGCTCTTGCCCATGCGCATGTGGCGCACGATGTTCTCGATTTCGACGATGGCATCGTCGACCAGCACGCCGGCCACCAGCGACAGCGCCAGCAGGCTGATGCCGTTGAGGGTGAAACCCATCCACTGCATGAAGAAGAAGGTCGGTATCGCCGACAGCGGAATCGCCAGCGCCGAGATCGCCGTGGAGCGCCAGTCGCGCAGGAAGAACCAGACGACGATCACCGCGAGGATGGCGCCCTCGATCATCGCGGACATCGCCGCCTTGTAGGAACGCCGGGTGTTCTCCACGGTCGTGAACACCTGGCGTATCGTGATGTCCTTGCGCTCCGCGAGGATCTTCGCGATCTCCGCCTCGACCCGCTCGTGGACCGTGACATCGGAAGCGCCGACGCCCTTGAGGATGCCGAAGGTGGTCGCCGGCCTGCCGTTGAAGCGACTCAGCGAGCGCACTTCGGCGACGCCGTCGGTGACCGCCGCGATATCCGCGAGCCGCACGACACGGCCGCCCGACAACCGGATCCGCATCTCGCCCAGCTCGGCCGTGCTGCGCGCGCCGCCGAGCACGCGTATCGCCTGTTCCCCGCCGGCAATCTGCGCGCGCCCGCCGGGCGAATCGAGGTTGGTCTGGCGGATCTGCTGGTTGACCTCGAAAGCCGTGATGCCGAGCGCCTGCAGCCGCGCCGGATCGAGCTCGACGCGGATCTCGCGATCGACGCCGCCGCCACGCTCCACCTGCGCAACGCCCGGCAGCGCCAGCATGCGCTTCGTGATGGTGTTGTCGACGAACCAGGAGAGCTGCTCCGGCGTCAGGTCGGCGCTCGCCACCGCGTAGTAGGAGATGGCGCCGCCCGCGACATTGATGCGCTGGACCAGCGGCTCCTCGACGCCATCGGGCAGTTCGCTGCGCACCTTCGAGACGGCATCGCGCACATCACTGACGGCGCGATCGATCGGCGTGCCGATCTGGAACTCGACACTCGTCAGGGATCGTCCCTCGATCGCGCGCGAACTCAGCCGCCGCACGTTGCCGACGCCCGCCACTGCGCCTTCGATCTTCTGCGTGACCTGGGTTTCGATCTCGGTCGGCGCCGCGCCGGGTTGCGACACGACCACTGACACCAGGGGATACGAGATATCCGGATCCTGGTTGATCGGCAGCCGGTAGAACGACACGATGCCCATGAAGGTCAGCACGACGAACAACACCACCGGTCCCAGCGGGTTGCGGATCGCCCATGCCGACATGTTCTTCATGACTGGACGCCGGCTTGCGGGGCCGCCGGCGCCGGCGCTGCGGCGGGCGCCGCGGCGGGTGTGGCGTTCGGTGCCAGCGGCCGCACCTGCTCGCCCTCGCGCAGGAACGCACCGGCCGTCTTCACCACGCGCTCGCTGCCGGTGAGTCCCGCGCCGACGACGATGCCATCGTTGCGTGTCCCGACCACGCGCACGTCGCGACGTTCGACCTTGTCGCCGTCGCCCACGACCAGCACGTAGTTGCCGCGTTCATCGGCTAGCAGTGCGGTCTGCGGCAGCACCGGGCGCTGGTCACGACTGACGAACACCTCGGCGCGCGCGAAGGCTCCCGGTCGCAGCACCGGGTCAGGCGGCAGGTCGATGCGCACGGAGCCGAGTCGCGTCTGCGGATCGATGATGGCACCGATCAACCGCACCCGGCCTTCGAAGGATTGTTCCGTGCCCGTGATGCGCACCGCGGCGAGCTGGCCCGGCGCGAGCGCGGGCAGATCCTGCTCGGCAACGACGCCGCGCATCTCGATCGCGCCACCGCGCCCCAGCCTGAACAACGCGCCCGACCCCGGCGTGGCGAGTTGCCCCACTTCGGCGTCGCGGGTCAGGATGATGCCGTCCGATGGGGCGCGGATCTCGGTACGGGCAAGCCGCGCCCGCGACTCGGCCAGCTGCGCCGCCGCGACCCGCACCTTCGCCTCCGCAGACACGGCTGCCGAGCGGCGCCGCTCGATTTCCTGGGCCGACAGCGCACCCGAGGCCGCCACATCATCGGCGCGGCGCGCCTCGGCAGCGGCCAGATCAGCCGACGCCCGGGCCTCCTCGAGCGCCGCCTCGATGCTGCGCAGCTGCGGCTGCGCGACCGAGTTGTCGAGCCGCGCCAGCAACTGGCCGCGCTTGACGCGATCGCCGGCTTCGACCAGCACGGCGGCGATGCGGGCGCCCTCGCCCTCGACGCCGATGGCCGTCTCGTCACGCGCGTTGATCGTGCCCGTGAACGCGATGGTGCTGGCCACGTCGCTGCGCCCAGGCACGAGCACGGTGACGAGCGGCATCTCGACGGTTGGCTGCTCAGCCTTGCCGCTGCAGGCTGTCAGCGTGACCGCGGCTATCCAGAGCACGGCGAGCGCCGCAACGCTTCGTCCGCGACGCTGCAAGTTGATCGGATTCATGATTGTCATTTGACGCGTGACCCGGGTGCCGGGTTTGAACGCGTCCCTCCCGAAACGAATGTCTGTCGGACCTCGCCGTCGAGGATTCGTTCTGCGTAATCCCCGCGCGTGTACTCGCGAATCGTCCGGCGCCAGAAGTCGACCGCCCCCTGGTTGCGGTGCACCTCGACGATTTCCCAGCGACCGGCAAACCGATCGAGCAACAGCCGCACCGCATGCTCGCCGACGCCCAGCCGGCGGTAGCGGCGCGCGACGAAGAACTCCGCCATCCGGTAGTCGACCGGCGAGCGGCCGGGTCGTGACGCGCCGCGCGCGATGATCGCGAACCCCACCGGCACACCAGACTGCAGGATCGTCATAGGCTGCGCAGCAGGATCGCTGAACCAGCGCGCAAGCTGGTCAGGCTCCGTGTGCCCCACTTCATCGAGCGATGGAAACACGCCCGTCGCATCGGGCGCGAGATCGTCGAGATAGTCGCGATAGACACCTTCGATCCAGCGGCGTTCGCCGGGTGTGCTCCGAGCATCGCGAATGCTGATCGTCATTCGTTACCTGGCTGTCGCGCCGGGCGGATCCGGCCCCGCAAAAAAGCAGACCCGGGCAGGTGGCGTAACCACACTGCCCGGGCCTGTGGGAGCCGCAAGAAAACGGCTCGTCAGTAACCGATCGTCGAAACGATCGTATTACTGAGCCGGCGTGACGGCATCGGTCGCAGCAGCAGCGGCGTCGCCGACAGCAGCAGCGGCGTCGCCAGCGGCAGCGGCGGCATCCGTCGCAGCGTCGCCGGCGGCAGCAGCGGCATCACCCGCGGCGGCAGCGGCATCGCCAGCGGCGGCAGCGGCATCGGCAGCGGCATCCATGGCGGGAGCAGCGGCTTCGGCAGCGGCGTCAACCGCAGCTTCCGGCGCGGCGGCTTCCTGCTTGGCGCAGGCGGTCAGCGCGAGGGCCGCAACAACGGCGGCAAGTGCAAGCTTCGTCTTCATTTCTGTATTCCCCAAGAGAGAGCAAGTGAGTGGAATCAAACAACCTAGCTAGTTTGTCTGGCGACGCGAATCGCGCCCGAATTGTAGAGACCTTCGGGGCGTTTGTGAACGACTTCACACAAGCTCGTCGGTCATTCGCGACAGGTCTAGAATCCCACTCACCCTGTCGCGGAGCCGACCGTGCCCGACCCCCTTGCAGCGCTGTTCGCCGACCATATCCAGGCCCTGACCCGGCGCACGGGGGTGGCTCTGGCCGCCAGCGGCTTCGACACCCTGATCCTGCACGCCGGCCGGGCGCCGGGCGTGTTCCTCGACGACCAGCACTACCCCTACCGCGCGCAGGCGCCGTTTCGGGCCTGGGTGCCGCTGAGCGCTGCCCCTGACAGCCTGGTCTGCATCAGCCGCGGCCAGCGGCCACGGCTGGTCCTGTGCGCACCGGACGACTACTGGCACAAGGCACCCGAACTGCCCGACGCCTACTGGACGTCATGCTTCGACATTGCCACCGCAGGCACTCCGCAGGCCGTGCGGGCGGCCCTGCCAGCCAGCCTCGGCCACACCGCGTTCATCGGGGCGCCGTTCCCGGAGCTCGTCAGCTGGGGCTTCGACGCCATCAACCCAGAGCACCTGATCCACCGGCTCGATTTCGACCGTGCGGCCAAAACCCCTTACGAACTCGCCTGCCTGCGGGAGGCTAACCGGGTCGGCGCCCGCGGCCATATCGCAGCCCGTGCGGCCTTCCTGCGGGGCGCGTCCGAGTTCGAAATCGAGCTGGCCTTCCTGGCGGCCTGCGGTCTGCGCGAACAGGAACTGCCCTACAACCCCATCATCGCCCTGAACGAGGGCGGCGCCGTACTGCATTACCAGGTGCTCGAGCGGCGCCCTCCGGCCGAGGTGCGCTCCCTGCTGATCGACGCTGGCGCCGACTTCGCCGGCTATGCCAGCGATATCACGCGCACCTGGAGCCGCGACGCCGGAGATTTTGCCGCGCTGATCACCGCGATGGACCACTTGCAGCTGCGGCTCTGCGCTGCCGTGCGCCCAGGTGTGGACTGGCGCGAGATCCACCTGCTGGCGTTCCGCGAAATCGCCGGTCTGCTGTGCGAGGCCGACCTGCTGCGCGGCGGCGCCGACGCCGCGATGGCGAGCGGTGCGGTCGCGGCCTTTTTTCCGCACGGCATTGGCCATCTGCTCGGCTTGCAGGTGCATGACGTCGGCGGGCTGCAGGCGACGCCGCAGGGCGGCACGCTGCCGCGGCCGGAAGGCCACCCGTACCTGCGCCTGACGCGCAATCTGGAACCCGGCTTCGTCGTGACGATGGAACCGGGCCTGTATTTCATCGATTCATTGCTGGCGCGCTTGCGCGGCACCCCCGCCGAGACGCAGGTGAACTGGAGCCGCGTCGCGCAGTTGCGACCGTATGGCGGCATCCGCATCGAAGACAACCTGGCCGTCACGGCGGACGGCCACGAAAACCTGACGCGACCCGCGTTCGACGCGGCGGCCTGAACCGCGCGCGCCGAACGCGTGCTGACGCTCGGGGCGACTTACTTCTTCAGCAGGTCGCGGATTTCCGTCAGCAGCACTTCCTGCGCCGGCGGCGGCGGCGGCGGCGCGGCAGGATCCGGCTTCTTGAGCTTGTTCAGACCCTTGATGGCCATGAACAGCACCAGCGCGATGATCAGGAAGTCGAACGTGGTCTGCAGGAAGGCGCCCCACTTCAGGACCACCTCGGTCTGGCCGTCCGGCCCAATCCCCAGGCTCGTGCCGAGGTCGGAGAAGTTCACGCCGCCGATCGCCATGCCCAGCGGCGGCATCACGACATCGCCGACCAGCGAGGAGACGATCTTGCCGAAGGCGCCACCGATGATGACGCCGACCGCGAGGTCGACGACGTTGCCCTTCATCGCGAACTCTTTGAACTCAGCTGCAATTCCCATGAAGCACTCCCTTTGGTGTTGTTATGCGACCGTGCCGATCAACGTCGGCGAACGCTGCCGAGCCTAGTGCAGCTCGGGGTTTCCCGCAAAGGCGCTGCAAAACAAAATGCCGGCCCCCTTGCGAGGACCGGCATTCTGATCGGGCTGACTGAACGGCGCCTGAATGCGCCGCTGGTCACCGCAGCGTTGCGGGCAAGCTCAGGCCGCGGCGGCCTTCTTCTTCGCGGCGCGCTTGGGCTTGGCAGCCGCTTCGCCGTCGGCCGCAGGCGCAGCCGCCTTTTTCTTCGCCTTGGGCTTGGCAGCAGCTTCGTCCGCGGCGGGCGCCGCCGCTTCGGCCGCCTTGTCGACCAGCTGCATCAGCGCCATCGGCGCCGAATCGCCCGGCCGCGGCAGCATCCGCAGGATGCGCGTGTAACCGCCGGCGCGCTTGCTGAAACGCGGACCGAGGTCCTCGAACAGCTTCTTGACGACCGCCGTGTCGCGCAGGCGCGCGAACGCCAGCCGACGCCGCGCGTCGCTGTCGGTCTTCGCCAGCGTGATCAGCGGCTCGACGACGCGTCGCAGTTCCTTCGCCTTCGGCAGCGTGGTTCTGATGGTCTCGTGA
>JBIITU010000425.1:0-2987 GCA_044340335.1 Steroidobacteraceae bacterium | reverse complement strand
GAGGTTTGCAATATAAGTTGATGATTTTAATCATGGCGTAACAAGGGGAGTGCACGATAGCGCGCAGTTCAGCTACCACAGGGAGCGCCCTTGCACGCCACGGTCAGTCGCCTGCTTCCCGCCATCCTTGCCCCGCAACCCCTGCCTGAAGACGCCGGCACACCCCGCCTGCCGCTGCGCACACTGTTCATCTCGGACGTTCACCTCGGCTCGCGCGGTTGTCGCGCCGATGCGCTGCTCGGACTGCTCGAGCACGTGCGTGTCGAGCAACTGGTCGTCATCGGCGACCTGATCGACTTCTGGTCCTTGCGCCGCTCCTTCCACTGGCCTGCGTCGCACACGGCGGTCCTGCACCGCTTGCTCGCGCATGCGCGTGAGGGCGCGCGGGTGGTCTATGTGCCGGGCAACCACGACGCCGAGTTGCGCGAATTCGTCGGCAGCACCTTTGGGCGGGTGGAGATCCACCGCGACCACGTGCACCGCACCGCGCGCGGCGAGCGCCTGCTCGTCCTGCATGGCGATGAGTTCGACGGCATCGTCAAATGTGCGCCGTGGCTTGCGACGCTTGGCTCGCACATGTATGACGCCACGCTCGAGATCAATCGCCACTTCAACCGGTTGCGCAATGCGCTCGGCTACTCGTACTGGTCGCTGGCGAGCTACCTGAAGATGCGGGTGCCGAACGCGCAGGCTTATATAGATGCGTTCGAGCAGGCGGCGGTCCATGAAGCGAAGCGCCGCAATCTCGATGGCGTCGTCTGCGGCCACATCCATCGTCCGCGGCTGCGATCCATAGACGGGTTGCTGTACTGCAACGATGGCGACTGGGTCGAGAGCTGTTCCGCCATCGTCGAGGATCGCAACGGGCGCCTCGCGTTGTGGGACTGGAACGAAATGGCGCAGGCCGACGTCAACCGCGTCGCAGCGGCGGTGTCCATGCCGACTGCCGCATGACGCCGAGGTTTTCCACCGGGCTTGCCCGTCGCCGTTGGGTGCTGGTCGGAATCTGCGCGGCTGCGATGCTGGGATTGCCGGCAGCGTCGCTCGCGGTGGCGCTCAGTGTGGAGGGGGAGGCGGTGGCGCTCAGCCAGCCGGACCGCGCTGCTGCGCCGGCGGCTCGGTACCGGTTCAAGGTCGACCAGTGCCCGTCGCGGATCCGCTCGGAATGGCACTCGTCCACCGGCGACCTGGTCGCCTGGGATGAAGTCGAGTTCGACGCGTTGCGATGGCGCAGCTACCGGCTGGTGCGTCCGAATCTTGCGCAGGATTTCCGCCAGCAGGCGGCACCGGTGCGTGGCGTTCGCACCTCTGCCGGCGACGAGCCGTTCCTCGCCGGACCGATGCTGATCGACTTCGCCACCCGCGAGCTGCCGGCATTGCGCGCCGGCCGCACACTCGAGGTGCGCTACCTGATCGCCGAGCCAGGGCAGGACGTCAAACTGCGGCTGCGCGCCACCCAGGTCGGCGCCACGGGGACCGTGATCGCCGTCGATGCCGCCCAGGTCTGGCTGCGGCCGGTGATTCCGCGCGCCCGGTTCGAGTTCGACGCCGCCGGCCGTTTTGCCTCGATGCGGGGCCAGATCCTGCCGCAGGGCGGCACGGCGCGGCATCCTGAGCCCGTCGCGGCAGCGGTCACCGTGCTCGCTTCCCGGCCGACATCACGCTGTAACAATTGACCGTTAATTTATTCAGAACAGGGGTTTGCACGAGGGACATGATGCGAATTCTGATGGTGTCGGATGTCTATTTCCCGCGCGTCAACGGCGTGTCGACTTCCATCCGGACCTATCGCGATGACCTCGAGCTACTCGGTCATCCCTGCACTCTGGTCGCGCCCGAGTATCCCGCCACGGCGCTGCCGCTCCACGATGACCCCAGGCTGCTGCGCGTCGCCTCGCGCGCCGTGCCGCGCGATCCCGAAGACCGGATGATGAGCCGTGCGGCGCTGCGGCAGGCGACGGCCGGGCTCAAGCCGGGCGATATCGATGTCGTGCACATCCAGACGCCGTTCATCGCGCATTACGCCGGCCTCGAGCTGGCGCGGCGCCTGCGTGCGCCGGTGGTGGAGTCCTACCACACCTACTTCGAGCACTATCTCTACCACTACGTGCCGGCACTGCCCGCGGCCTGGCTGAAGGCACTGGCGCGCCGCTTTACCGTGTCGCAGTGCCACGCCGTCGACGCCGTGATCTCCCCGTCACGCGCGATGGCGGAGGCGCTACAGGCCTACGGGGTGCGCACCCGGATCGACGTGCTGCCGACCGGGCTCGATGCCGGACGCTTCCGCAGCGGCGACCGGGCCCGCTTTCGCGCGCAGCACGGCATCGCGCCGGAGCGTCCGGTCGTGTTGTTCGTCGGGCGCGTCGCGCACGAGAAGAACATCGATTTCCTGATCGAACTGCTGCCGGCGCTGCGGGAGCGAGTGCCGGACGTGCTGTTCGTGCTGGCGGGCGAGGGGCCTGCCGCCGGTCATTGCCGCCAGCTGGTGCAGAAGCTCGGCCTGGCCGCGCAGGTGCTGTTCGTCGGCAACATGAACCGCGACACCGAGCTGCTGGACTGTTACGCCGCAGCCGATGTGTTCGCTTTCGCCTCGCGCACCGAAACGCAGGGGCTGGTGCTGATCGAGGCGCTGGCGCAGGGCACGCCGGTGGTCTCGACCGCCGTCATGGGTACTGCCGAGGTATTGGCGGGTGCGCAGGGCGCGCTGATCGTGCCCGAGCAGCGCGAGGCCTTCGTCGCAGCGCTGACACGCGTGCTGACGGAGCCGGCGCTGCGCGCCGAACTCGCGAGCCATGCCCGCACCGATGCGGCACGTTGGTCCTCGGCGGTGCTGGCGCAGCGCCTGGTGGGCTTCTACCAGTCGGTCATCGAAGCGCGTGGCGTCACGCGCCCGTCATCCCCCGGTCACGAAGGCGTCGTCGGTCGAGCCGACACTGAGGTCGCATGACACTCGCAACGCTGTTCCATCGCGCCGACCGCTTCGAAGG
>JBIITU010000454.1:0-2667 GCA_044340335.1 Steroidobacteraceae bacterium | reverse complement strand
CTGTTCGCCAACGCCGCTGCGCAGCGGCGCGCGATCCGGGCCTTGTTCCGCGCCGTAAGCCGGCTCGGCGACGGCGCGATGTGGTACGTGCTCATGGCGCTGATGCCGCTGCTGCGGCCGGATCGTGGCCTGCTGGTGCCGGCGCAGATGCTGCTGACTGGCGGCATCGGGCTCGCACTCTACAAGCTGTTGAAGAAGAAGCTGGTCCGCGAGCGACCGTTCATTGGCCTGATCGGCATCGAGTGCGTGATGCCGCCGCTGGATCGCTACAGTTTCCCGTCCGGGCATACGCTGCATGCAGTGCTGTTCACTGTGCTCGCGGTGTCGCAGGTGCCGGCGCTGGCCATCGTGCTGGTGCCGTTCGCGTTGCTGGTCGCGATGTCACGGGTCGTGCTCGGCTTGCACTATCCGTCGGACGTGCTGGTCGGCGCGCTGCTCGGCGCGTCGCTGGCCATCGGCAGCAACGCGCTGTTCTGGTAACGCTGTCTTAGCCCAGCAGGTTGCGCAGCGTCTGCAGGTAGATCGCGTGCAGCGTGTCGATGTCCGCGACCCGCACGCACTCGTTGACCTTGTGGATGGTCGAGTTCACCACCCCGAGTTCGACGACCTGCGCGCCCATCGGCGCGATGAACCGGCCGTCGGACGTGCCGCCACCGGTAGACAGTTTCGGCTTGCGACCGGCGACCTGTTCGACCGCGGCGATGGCGCCGTTCGACAGCGGCCCGGGCGGCGTATAGAAGGGCTCGCCCGACAGATACCATTCGAGCGTGTAGCGGATGCCGTGCTTGCGCAGGATCCCTTCGACGATCTCTTTCAGCCCATCGAGCGTCTGCACGGGGGAGTAGCGCAGGTTGAAGCGCGCCTTCAACTCGCCCGGGATGACATTCGGTGCGCCGGTGCCGGCGTTCAGGTTCGAGATCTGGAACGTGGTCGGCTGGAAGTGCTCGTTGCCCTCGTCCCAGCGGCGCGACGTCAGTTCCGCGAGCGCCGGCGCAAGCGTGTGCACCGGGTTTTCGGCCAGCTGCGGATACGCCACGTGGCCCTGCACGCCGTGCACGGTCAGCCGGCCCGAGAACGAGCCGCGACGGCCGATCTTGATCGTGTCGCCGATGTCCGACTCGCTCGACGGTTCGCCGACGATGCACCAGTCGATGCGCTCATGGCGGGCGTTCAGGTGTTCCACGACCCGCTTGGTGCCGTCGACCGAGGGGCCTTCCTCGTCGCTCGTGACCAGGAAGGCGATCGAGCCGCGATGCCTGGGGCACTCCGCGACGAACGCTTCGACGGCCGTGACCATGGCGGCGAGCCCGCTTTTCATGTCGGCCGCGCCGCGGCCGTAGAGCAGGCCGTCGCGGATCGTCGGCACGAACGGGTTGCTGCGCCACTCTTCCAGCGGGCCCGTGGGCACGACATCCGTGTGGCCGGCGAAACACAGCACGGGCGAGTCGTGGCCACGCTTGGCCCAGAAGTTCTCGACGTTGCCGAAGCGCAGCGGCTCGATGGTGAACCCGGCCGCGGCGAGCCGGTCGCACATGACCTGCTGGCAGCCGGCATCGGCGGGGGTGACGGAGTTGCGCGCGATCAGGTCGAGCGTCAGGTCGAGCGTGGCGGACATCTTGGGTGCGGGTGCTCCAGCAGGCGGGGCGTTGAAGTTCGCGCGTTTATAGGGCGCGCGGGGCCGCACCGCAAGCGGTTTCTGTCCAGGAAGGCTCGCCGTGGGTCGTCATGTCGCCGTCATCCAGCCGTCATGTATCTGTCATCACGACGCATGACCATGCAGCGATCCGAATCAGACTCACCAGGACGCCAACATGACGAATGCACGCCTCCATGCCCTCGCGGCGGCGCTTGTCGCGCTCGCTGTCTCGACGACCGGATCCGCGCAGGCGGGTCGCGATACGGTTTCCGTGGTGGGATCGTCGACGGTTTATCCGTTCACGACGACTGTTGCCGAGCAGCTCGGGCGGCAGGGCCGGTTCAAGACCCCGAAGGTCGAGAGCACTGGCACGGGCGGCGGCATCAAGCTGTTCTGCAACGGCGTCGGTGTGCAGCACGCCGACGTCGTCAATGCGTCGCGCCGCATGAACGCCAGCGAACTCGAGACCTGCCGCAAGAACGGCGTGACCGAGATCATCGAGATCAAGATCGGCTTCGACGGCCTGACGCTGTCGGAGAACCGTCGCGGTATTTCGTTCCCGCTGACCCGCGAGCAGGTCTACCTGGCGCTGGCCAAGCAGGTTCCCGACCGGCGCAACCCCACCCAGCTGATCGACAACCCGTACAAGACCTGGAAGGACATCGATCCGAAGCTGCCCGCCACCCGCATCGAGGTGCTTGGCCCGCCGCCAACCTCCGGCACGCGCGATTCGTTCCACGAGCTGTATCTGGAGCCCGGCTGCCGCAAGTACGCGTGGCTGGACCAGCTGCGCAAGGACGATGAGAAGCGCTTCAAGCGCCTGTGCTACACGATCCGCGAGGACGGCGCCTTCGTCGAGGCGGGCGAGAACGACAACCTGATCGTGCAGAAGCTCGAAGCCAACCCGCGTGCCATCGGCATCTTCGGCTTCAGCTTCCTGGAGGAGAACCTCGACAAGCTGCGCGGCCTGAAGATCGAGGGCGTCGAGCCGACGTTCGAGAGCATCGCTTCGGGCAAGTATCCGGCGGCGC
>JBIITU010000014.1:0-20951 GCA_044340335.1 Steroidobacteraceae bacterium | reverse complement strand
ATGTCCAGGCGCCGTCCCTGGGGGCGGGCCTCGCGCGTCGCGCCACCTGCGGCACGCACGAGCGCATGGCGGCCATAGGCGGCAATGACCTGAGCTTCGAAGCCTTGCGACATGCCGCGCAGTAGATCAGACGCGGAGGGGGCTCTGCTAGACTCGGCGGATGCCAAATCGCGATCATCTGATCTGGATCGACCTCGAGATGACGGGACTATCCCCGGAGGCGGACGTCGTCATCGAAATCGCCACGCTGGTCACGGACCGTGAACTGCAGACCTTAGCGGCAGGGCCTGTCATCGCGATCCACCACGACGAAGCGGTGCTCGCGCGGATGGACGAATGGAACCAGCGCCAACACGGCCAGAGCGGCCTGCTGGCGCGGGTACGCGCCAGTCGCGTGGACATGGCGCAGGCCGAGGCGGCGACGCTGGCATTCCTCGAACAGCATGTCGCGCCGGGCAGCTCACCGATGTGCGGCAACAGCATCTGCCAGGACCGGCGCTTCCTCGCGCGCCACATGCCGGCGCTGGAGAAATTCTTCCACTACCGCAATCTGGATGTCAGCACGCTGAAGGAACTCGCGCGCCGCTGGGCACCTGGCGTGCTCGATGGTGTCAAGAAGACCGGCGCCCACCTCGCACTCGACGACATCCATGACTCGATCGCAGAGCTGCGCCACTATCGCGCAGCCCTGTTCGCGCCGGAGTACCGCGGCCCTCAGCGCACCGGCTGAGCCCCCGCAAGGAACATCCAGGTTTCGATCACGGTGTCGGGATTCAGCGAGATGCTCTCGATGCCCTGGTCTACCAGCCAGCGCGCGAGGTCAGGGTGGTCCGATGGCCCCTGGCCGCAGATGCCGACATACTTGCCGGCACGCCGGCAGGCAGCAATCGCCATCGCGAGCAAGGCGCGCACCGCGTCGTCCCGTTCGTCGAACAGATGCGCAATGACGGCCGAGTCGCGATCGAGCCCCAGCGTCAGCTGCGTCATGTCGTTGGATCCGATCGACATGCCGTCGAAGTACTCGAGGTAACGGTCGGCGAGCAGCGCGTTGGTCGGCAGCTCGCACATCATGATGACTTTGAGGTCGTCCTGGCCGCGCGCAAGCTGGTTCTGCGCCAGCAGCTCCGTGACCTGGCGCGCCTCGTCTACCGTGCGGACGAACGGCACCATGACCCAGACGTTGGTCAGGCCCATTTCGTTGCGGACGCGACGCAGCGCGCGGCATTCGAGTTCGAAGCAGGGCCGGAAGGCCCGGTCGATGTAGCGCGCGGCGCCGCGGAAGCCGAGCATCGGATTCTCTTCGGATGGTTCATAGAGCCGGCCGCCGATCAGGTTCGCGTACTCGTTCGATTTGAAGTCCGACAGGCGCACGATCACGGGCTCGGGTGCGAACGCGGCAGCGATCTGGGCGATGCCCTCTGCGAGCTTGTCGACGTAGAAGTCGACCGGCCCGGAGTAGCCCGCCATCTGCGCGCGGATCTGCTCACGCGTTGCCGCATCGAGCGTGTCGAAGTCGAGCAAGGCACGTGGATGGACGCCGATCATGCGATTGATGATGAACTCGAGGCGCGCGAGACCCACGCCGCGGTTCGGTATGGCGGCGAAATCGAAGGCGCGGTCGGGATTGCCGACGTTCATCATGATCTTGACGGGCGCGGGGGGCAGTGCGTCGAGCTCGATCTGGCGCTGCGAAAACTCGAGCGCGCCTTCGTAGACGTAGCCGACATCGCCTTCGGCGCACGAGACGGTGACGTCCTGGCCCTCGGCGATCGCGGTGGTCGCGCTGCCGCAACCGACCACTGCCGGGATGCCGAGCTCGCGCGCGATGATCGCCGCATGGCAGGTGCGGCCGCCGCGATTCGTGACGATCGCCGCGGCGCGCTTCATCACGGGTTCCCAGTCCGGGTCGGTCATGTCGGCGATGAGTACGTCGCCGGCCTGCACCCGCGCCATTTCGGAAACGTCGCGGATGATGCGCGCCGGGCCCGCGCCGATGCGCTGGCCGATGCTGCGACCGGTGGCGAGCACCTTGGAGCGGCCCTGCAGCGTGTAGCGCTGGATGCTGCGGCCGGCGCGGCTCTGCACGGTTTCCGGGCGTGCCTGCAGGATCATGATCTCGCCGGTTTCGCCGTCGCGAGCCCACTCGATGTCCATCGGCTGGCCGTAGTGTTCCTCGATGATCAGCGCCTGCTTGCCGAGCGCGACCAGGTCGGCGTCGTCGATGCAGAAGCGGTTGCGGTCGGCGGCTGGCACATCGACCGTGCGGACGCGCTCGGCTGCGCCCGGTTCGCCGTAGATCATCCGCAGCGCTTTCGCGCCGAGGTTGCGGCGCAGCACCGAGCGCCGATCCGCGCGCAGCGCCGGCTTGTAGAGGTAGAACTCGTCCGGATTGACCGCGCCCTGCACGACGGTTTCGCCGAGCCCGTAAGACGCGGTGATGAACACCACGTCACGAAAGCCCGAATCGGTGTCGAGCGTGAACATGACGCCGCTCGAGCCGAGATCGGAGCGCACCATGTACTGCACGCCGGCCGACAGTGCGACCAGCGAGTGATCGAAGCCCTGGTGCACGCGATAGGCGATGGCGCGATCGTTGAACAGCGACGCGAAGACCTCGTGCATCGTCGACAGCACCGACTGCTCGCCGCGCACGTTCAGGAAGGTTTCCTGCTGGCCGGCGAACGAGGCTTCCGGGAGATCTTCGGCCGTGGCTGACGAGCGCACCGCAACGGCGATGTCGCGACCCGCCGCCATGCGCCGATACTCACCGAGCACCGCCTGCTCGAGCGGGGCGGGAAAGGGTGTCTCGAGGATCCAGCGACGGATCTTCGCCCCGGTCGCAGCGAGTGTGGTGACGTCATCGACATCGAGCGTGGCGAGTGCTTCGCGGATCCGGGAGTCGAGGCCGCCTTGTCGCAGGAACTCGCGGTAGGCGTCCGCCGTCGTGGCGAAGCCGCCTGGCACCTTGACGCCGAGGCGCGCCAGCTGGCCGATCATCTCGCCGATCGACGCGTTCTTGCCGCCGACGCGCTCGACGTCGCCGATCTTCAGCTGTTCGAACGGAATGACGTACTGAGTGAGCGGGGAGCTGGTTACGGACATCGTCGGCGGACTCCTGCAGGGACGGCGGGCGCAAGACTACGCCCTTGCCGCAGTGGAGACATGGTGAAAGACTGCGCCAGGGCTTTGCGGATGGTGGAGTAAGGCGTGAGCAGACGGACAGTGTTCTTCGTTTCGGACCAGACGGGGGTGACTGCCGAAACAATGGGGCACAGCTTGCTGACGCAGTTCGAAAACGAGGAGTTCAGACAGGTAACTCTGCCATTTGTGTCCACCGTTGACAAGGCGGAAGAGACCGTCAGGCGCATCGATCAGGCGGCAGCGGAATCAGGTCTCAGGCCGATCATCTTCGGCACGCTCGTGCAGGATGACATTCGCGAAGTTGTGAAACGCAGCAACGCGCTGTTCCTCGATTTCTTCGAGCCGTTCGTCGGCGCGATCGAGCGCGAGCTGCAGGTGCAGTCCACGCATCGGCCGGGACGCTCGCACGGCGTCGCGGACAGCGACGCCTACACGGCGCGCATCGAAGCGACCAATTTCGCCCTGGCCAACGACGACGGCTCGCATCGTGATTACGAACGCGCCGACGTGATCCTGGTCGGCGTGTCACGCTCCGGCAAGACGCCGACCTGCCTGTACATGGCGCTGCAGTACGGTGTTTTCGCGGCGAACTACCCGTTGACCGACGATGATCTCGAGCACAGCAGCCTGCCGCGCAGCCTGCAGGCCCATCGCAACAAGCTCTACGGCCTGACCATCCGCCCCGAAAGGCTGCAGCAGATCCGCCAGGAGCGACGGCCCGACAGTCGCTACTCATCGGCGCAGCAGGTGCAGTACGAGATCCGGGCCGCAGAGTCGATGTTTCGCAAGTACTCGATTCCGTGCATCAACACCACGGAATGCTCGATCGAGGAGATCTCGGCACGCATCCTGCAAGCCTCCGGCACCGAGCGTCGCGTGCATCCTTGAAGCGCCATATGGAATCGCTATAGTCATCGCATGAGTCCGATGCCGCTCGAACACGATTCCATGCTGCCGGTGAGCTGGCGGGCCCGCCCGCGCAGTTTCGTCGCGCTGATGGGCCTGTACGAGAGCAACCATCTCCGGCTCGTCGCGCTGGCGGGCGACCTGCGCAGCCTGCCGGACAGCCTGACCTCCGAGGCGACGGGCGATTGCGAACTGGTTCTCACTGTGACCGAGCGCACCCCCTACACGACCGGGTTCAATCTGACTTACTGGCTGGAGCGGACAGCCGCAGGCACCCGCGAGGCGGTGCCGGACATGCTGGTCCGCGTGTACCACGATGCGCGCGTTGCGGAGTGCACCGGCTTCGCAGCGGGCCGTTCGCCCGTGGAGCGTGAACTCGATCAGCGCTGGGCCCGCAACGTCATGCTAAACAAGTGGCTGGAATATTGCGCTGATCGCGGACATCGGTTCGCGACGCGCTGAGCGCCGCGACATGCCCCGATCCATGAAAGCCCTGAACCCCCTGGAACTCGCGAAGCAGGCCCTGCTGCCATCGCAGGATGCCGACGAAGAGCAGCGCGTACTGCAGCTGTTCCGCAATCGTGCCGAACTCAAGAAGGCCTACACGGAACTGCAGGACGAGATCCATCGTCTGAAGGATCGACTCAAGCAGCAGGAGGGCGCGACTGCCCGGATGCGCGAGTTGCTGGAGCAACTCGAGCAGCGTCTCGGCAGTGAAGAGACGGCCTATCCGGCGGTCGTGTTCTATCAGCTGCGCGCACTGTGGGCGCAGGGTTCGGATCTGCTGCGGGCCTTCTCGTCGGATCTGGAGCGCCAGCACATCGATCGTGAACGGCGCGCCTTCGTCGCCGAGGTCAACCGGCGCCAGTTCGCGCGCCGCGAGGAAGCCGAGACCCGCCTGCGCCAGGCCGAGACCGCGGCCGTCGACGTCGCGGCAACCGCGGCGGAGCTGGCCCGGCGCATCGAGGCGCTGAATCGCCCCTGGCATCACTTCAAGCGGCGCAGCCTGCAGCGCGAGCTCGCGGGCGAGAAGGTTCGCGTCAGCGCAGCGGATGTCGCCCTGGCCGAGGCGCGCGCTGAACTCGAGCGCGTGCTCAGCGAGGGCGATGTTCCGTTTCCGGGCCTGTCGGTCACGTCGCGCCGTGCGATCAACCTGTCAGTGATTGCCTATGCCGAGATCCTGATGCAGCGGTTGTCGCGCACGCCGCTGCTCGCGCTGGCACGCGCCGCCGTGTTGCGGCGCGAACCGTCCGACGAGTATGGCAGCCGGGTCGAGTGCGAGGGATTGATGACCCAGATCGGGCTTGCGCGCGGCGTGCTCGCGCAGCGCGCGAATCTCGGCCAGGAGATCCGCGCCCGCGTCGAGCAACTGCAGCAGGCCGTGGCCTGGCGCGGCGAGGACGACACGGTGCCGGTGCCCGAGTCGCTGCCGGATCTCTCTGCTCCCGACAAGGCGCCGAAGGCGGCGCGCGCCACCGCTGCGCCGGTCGCGCCGGTTCGCGCGCTGAACGTGCTGGGCGACGACGCCTGGGATGTATTCAGGTCGCTGCTGCGCTGAGCGCGGCACGCAGCCCGCGGCGAGTGGCGGCGACTGCATCGTCGATCCACGCATACATCACCGGCACGAACACGAGCGCGGCGAGCGCGCCAAACCCCAGTCCGCCTATCAGTGCCATTGCCATCGGTCCGTAGCTCGGCGCACCGATCCCGAGCGCGAGCTGCGAATCATCCAGCGCGAGGGGCAGCAGGCCCAGCACGGTGGTCAGTGTCGTCATCAGGATCGGCCGCAGGCGGTCGCGACCGGCTTGCAGGATCGCGGCCGTCCGCGCCACGCCCTGCTCGCGCAGGTCGTTGATCCGCGCAATCAGGACGATGCCGATGTTGACGATGACGCCCAGCAGGATCTGCACGCCGATCAGCGCCATGAAGGTCAGCGTCGTGCCGGTCAGGAACAGCGTCCAGACGACACCGACGATGCCGAGCGCGATCGATGCGAGCACCGACAGTGGCAGCGCGGTGGATTCGAACAGCGCTGCCATCACCAGGAACACCATGGCGAGGCCGAGCAGCAGGTTGACCGCCATCATCGCGCTGGTCTCGTCGGCGAGTTCGGCGCCGGTGCCGAAATCCCATGCGTAGCCGGTGGGCAACTGGTACCCGGCGAGGCGGTTCTTGATCCGCTCGCGTACCGCAGGCAGGGTCGCGCTGCCCTCGAGCACGGTTTCGATGTTCACGGCGGTGCTGCGGTCGAAGCGCTCGATCGCGCGGGGTGCGCGTTCATGACTGAGGGTCGCCAGCGAACCGAGCGTCGTCTGCGCGCCGTCGGGCAACCACACCGGCAATGCGAGCAGATCATCGACGTTCTGCCGATCCGTGTCGCGGAAGGCGACGCGCATCGTCAGTTCATCGTCCGCGCGCCGCAGTTCCCGCAGTCGATCGCCACGCAGCGCCGCAGCCACTGACTCGGCGACGCGGCGACTGTCGGTGCCGAGGGCCGCGGCCCTGGCGCGGTCGACCCGGATGCGCACTTCGCGTTCGCCGTCGCGGGCGGCCGACCTGATGCTTGCAATGCCCTCGATATCGCGCAGCACGCGCACCATGTCTTCGGCCAGCTCGGCGAGGCGCTCGGTCGACTCGCCGCGCAGGCGCAGATCGAGGCCGGCCTGGACCGGCGAGTCGTCGCTGAAATCGAAGCTGGGCTTGCCGATCAGTATGTCGGGCAGCTCCCGAGTCACCGTGGCCATCACGACGCGTGCCGCAGGTGCGCCAGGGGCGGCGTCGAGTATCAGCACGGCGTTGGCAGAGGAGCGATCGAAACGCGAGTAGACGCTGGCGATGCCGAGTCGCTTGCGCTGGTCGTCGAGGTATTTCTCGACGGTCGCGACTGCGGCGGCAACGCGCTCGATAGGGTGGTCGCCGTCGATCCGCAAATCGAGCACGAGGGTGCGCCCCGCGTCCTGCGGGAACATGTCGATCTTCAGGAAACGTCCGGGCTGCTGGATCGAGACCACCAGCAATGCGGCTGTCACTGCGCCCATGCCGGCCAGCAGCGCTGCCCCGCGGCGGCGGCGCGCGAGCAGCCAGGCGAGGGTGCCCGCGTAGCGCGACTGAAGCCAGTCCATGCCAGCCACCTTCGTCAGGGGTGGTGGGCGCATGCGGGACGTGATCATGGGGATCAGCGTCTGCGCGACGACCAGCGACGCGATCAGCGCCACCACGATCGGGATCGCCACGTGCGCAAGGAAGATCGTCGCCGGGTTGCGCTCGCCCAGCACCACGGGCAGGAACACGACGACGGTGGTCGCAGTGCCGGCAAGGACGGCGACCCCGACCTCACCAACCCCCGCGAGGGTGGCCTCGATCGGTGCCTGCGGCTGTGCCTGGCGACGCTTGAAGATCGCCTCGGTGACCACGACCGAGTTGTCCACCAGCATGCCGATCGCGAGCATCATGCCCATCATGCTCAGCACGTTCAGGGTGATGCCGATGAAGTACATTGTCGCCAGCGTGATCAGCAGCGAGATCGGCACCGCGAGGCTGACCGCGAGGGTCGTCGGCCAGTCCCGCAGGAACGCGTACAGCACCAGCACCGCGAGCAGTGCGCCCAGTACGCCGGCCTCGGCGACGCTCGCGAGCGACTGGCGAATCGCGCGCGCCTGGTCGTCGATGACGAACACCGTGATGCCCTGCATCTGCGGCAGCGTCCTGGCTGCTTCGATGACCTCCAGCGTTCGGTCGACCACGTCGACCACATTGGCTTCCGACGACTTGAACACGTCGAAGCCCACGGCGGGTCGGCCGTCGAGGTTGCGCCGCACGGTCAGTTCCGGACTGATCAGCTCGACGCTGGCCACATCGGTGAGGCGCAGCGACGGCCCGATGCGCAGGTTGCGGACTTCCTCGACCGAGCGCAGCTCGCCGAGTGGTCTGACGAGCAAGCGGCGCTGCTCGTCGTTGACACGACCGGCCGTCACCGAGAAGTTGCTCCGTTCGAGCAGCGCGACCAGTTCGCGCACGTCGATGCCATGCGCGACGAGCCGGCCCGCATCCAGCAGGATGCGCAGTTCGCGTGGCTCCACGCCCGCCAGCACGACGCGTGCGACGCCGTCGACGCGCTCGACCGGTCGCTTCAACACCCGATCGAGCAGTTCATGCTGCGTCGACAGATCCTCACTGGCTGACAGTCGCACCGTCAGCACGGGCATGTCCGCCGACGAAGCCGTGAACAACAGGATCCGGTTCGCGGCCGGCGGCAGCTGGTGGCGGATCGAGTCGAGCTTGCTGCGCACTTCGAAGCTGGACGCGCGCACGTCCGCGCCCCAGTCCAGCTCGATCTGCAGTTGCGCTTCGTCTGCGCTCGACGTCGAGCGTATCCGCTTGACGCCAGGCAGCGTTGCGAGCGCATCCTCGATGGGTCGGGTGATCAGCTCCTCGACTTCCGCCGGCGTCGAGCCAGGGTAGGGGACGGCGATGCCCATGAAGGGCAGCGTCACCTTGGGCAGTTGCTCGAGTGGCAGCAGCCAGCCGGCGAGTGCGCCGGTCACCGTAAGCGCCGCGAACACCATCCACGTGGTGATCGGCCGGCGCAGCGCGAACTGCGTGTGCCTCACGGCGTCACTCCGGCTGCCGGTGCGGTCTGGGGCAGCGCGCGCGGCGCGCGCTCGAGTGCCGCGTACAACGCAGGAATCACGAACAGGGTCACGGCAGTCGCGCACAGCATTCCGCCCATGACCGTGATCGCCATCGGCCGCCTGATCTCGGCCCCATCGCCGAGGCCGAGCGCCATCGGCAGGAGGCCCACGATCGTGCTGAGGCTCGTGATCAGGATGGGGCGCAGTCGCGTGCGGCCGGCGGCGATGATGGCGGCGTCCAGCGCCAGGCCCTGGCCGCGTCGCTGGTTGATCGCGTCTACCAGCACGATCGAGTTGTTGACGACGATGCCGGCGAGCAGGATCAGGCCGATGAAGGCCACGGCGTTCAGCGTCGAGCCGGTGACCCACAGTGCCCACACCGCACCGCACAGCGCCAGCGGTATCGTCAGCAGGATCACGAACGGATGTCGCAGCGATTCGAACTGCGATGCCATGACGAGGTAGACCAGGAACACGGCGAGCGCGAGCGCAATCCACAGCGATGCAAAGCCCGCGCGCATGTCCTCGCTTTGCCCGGCAACCGACGCGCTGACCCCGGGGGGCAGCGGTGTTGCGGCGAGCACAGCCTCGGCGCGGCGGGTGGCGGCGCCGAGGTCGCCATCGGCGGGCGCGGCGGCGAGGATCGCGACACGCTGCTGGCCGAGCCTGCGGATCTCGGCAGGGCCGGTTGCGACACTGACGCGTGCCACGGCGTCGAGCGTGACCGGCCGCTCGGCACCCGGGTTCACGACGATCGCGCGCACATCCTCGACGGCGGCATCGCGGGCATCGACGCTGCGGACCAGCACGTCGATGCGCCGATCCTGCCAGCGGTAGCGGGTCGCAGTCTGGCCGCGGATCCCGGCGACGACCCGATCGGCGATGTCGCGCACCGACAGCCCGAGCTGTGCTGCTCGTTCCGGGTCGAACTCGATGCGGATCTCGGGTTGGCCGGCCTCGATCGACGAGCGCAGGTCGACGAACGCATCGGTTGCCAGCAACGCTTGCGTCACTTGTGAGCTGGCGGTCGCAAGCCGCTCCAGATCCGCGCCTGCCAGCACGATTTCGAGTGGCGTTGCCGTCTGGACCAGTGCCGGGCGCGCGATGTCGATGGCAGCGCCCGGCAGCTGGTTCAGCGCGGCGCGCAACGCGGCCTGGGTTTGCGCCAGGTTGCGTCGGCCGCTGTCATCGAGCGTGACGGTCAGCACGCCGGTGTTGTCACCGGCATCGACGGGACTCGCGTCGAGGCGGTGCCCGCTGCCTGCGACGGAGTGGCTGCGCTCGATGCCGGGCACCGCGGCAACGCTCACCTGCGCATCGCGCAGCAGGCGATCGGTGCTCTCGAGTGATGCGCCTGCCGGCAGGCGCAGCTGGATGTTCAACTCGGCCTGCTGCAGTTCAGGAATCAGCTCCGTCGCGAGTCGGGTCGCAACCAGCCCGGTGGCCCCGAGCAGAACCAACGCCGCCGCGATCACAACCCGGCGATTGGTCAGCAGTCGCTGCAGCAGCGGGCCATAGGCTTGCTCGGCGCGGCTGGTCGCTGCCATGGTCCGCGCGGCCAGCGGTCCGAACAGCAAGCCGGCTGCGCGCCCGAGCCATCGCGCAAGGCGTGCCATGTTGCGGACCGGATGCAGCCAGGCGGGCCGGCGTGCAGCGGATTCCGCTGTTGCCGCGGCCGGTCCGGTCGCAGGTGCTGCGCGCCAGGCGCTCAGCATCGGCACCAGCGTCAGGGAGGCAAGCAACGACAGCAACTGGGCGAAGGTGACCGTCAGCGCCTGGTCGCGAAACAGCTGGCCTGCGATGCCGGAGACGAACACCAGCGGGAAGAACACGGCGACGGTGGTCAGTGTCGACGCGGTGACCGCGCGGGCGACCTCCGCGGTGCCCTCGATCGCGGCCTGCTGCGCCGGCAAACCGGCTTCGCGTTTGCGCGCGATCGATTCGAGGATGACGACGGCGTTGTCGACCAGCATGCCGATCGACAGCGCAATGCCGCCGAGCGACATGACATTCAGCGAGAGGTCGAAGCCGTACATCATCACGAAGATGCCGATCACCGTTACTGGAATCGCCAGTCCCGCAACGAGGGTGGCGCGGACATCGCGCAGGAACAGGTAAAGGACAATGACTGTCAGCAGGCCGCCCCAGATCGCCGCGTCGCGGACCTCGGTGGTCGCCGCGGCGATGAACTTCGATTGATCCTGCACGACCCGAAGCTCCGCACCTGGCGGTAACGCGGCCTTCAGTGCGTCGAGCCGTGCTGCGATGCGGCCGGCCAGCTGGACGGTGTTCGCATCGCCTTCGCGATACACCGCAAGCTCGATGCTTTCACGACCGTCGACGCGCGTGATCGAGTCGCGATCGCGATGGCCGCGCTGGACCGTCGCCACGTCGCGCAGCCGCACGGCACGGCCGTCACGCACGGCAATGACTGCGTCCGCCATTTCCTCCAGCGTGTCGAACTCGTTGACGGTGCGGACGATGAAGCGCTGCGAACCCTGTTCCAGGCGGCCGCCCGACAGGTTGACGTTCTCGGCAGCGAGTCGCTCGCTGACCTGCGCGACGCCAAGCCCGAACACCGCGAGTCGCTGCTGATCGACCGTGATGTGGATCTGCTCCTCGAAACCGCCGCTGACCTTGATGGCGGCGGAGCCATCGATGGCTTCGAGCTCGGGCTTGAGCCGCAGGTCCGCGTGCTGGCGCAGCTCCATCAGGCGCGCCGGGTCCTGGTTCGCGGCAGAATTGTCGATGAGTGCGAGGCGCAGCACCGGGTCGGTGGCCGGATCGAAACGCAGCAGCAGCGGCCGCTCGGCCTCGTTCGGCAGTTGCAGCAGATCGACTCGCTCGCGCACTTCGATTGCGGCCAGATCCATGTCGGTGCCCCAGCCGAACTCGAGCACCACGTCGGAGCGACCCGAGCGGGACACCGAGCGCAGGGTGCGCACGCCGCCGAGAACGCCGGTTGCCTCCTCGATGGGCCGGGTGACGAGATTCTCGACCTCGACGGGCGCTGCACCCGGCAGGCCGGTGCGGACGGTCAAGGTCGGATAGCTGAGGTCCGGCAGCAGGTTGACGTCCAGCCGGCCGAGCGACACCGCGCCGAACAGGGCGACCGCGACTGTTGCCATCGCGATCGTGATGCGGCGACGAACCGCGAATTGCGCCAGCGACATGGTTCGGGCTCAGCGCGCGTCGGTGGCGGTGCCGGCCGCGGCGAGCGCCACGATCCGCACGCCCAGCCCCGGCTGCAGCGAATTCTGCCCGCTGATGACGACCTGGTCGCCGTCGCGCAGGCCGCTGATGATCTCGACACGGCCGTCGTGGTTCAGCCCCAGGCTGACCCGACGCGGCGCCGCAACGCCGTTGTCGACCACGAACACGGTCGGCTCGCGCGAGTTCTCGAGCAGCGCCGCTGCCGGAATCGACAACACGTTGCTGCGCTTCTCGAAGATCACGCCGACGCGCGCGAACATGCCGGGCTTGAGTTCACCGCCCGCATCCTCGAGCTCCACCGTCAGTTTGAAGGTCGCGGTGCGGGCGTCGATCGTGGGTGCGATTCGGGCGACCCGTGCTGCGAAGCTGCGACCCGGCAGGGCGTCGACGCTGAGGATCACTGGTTGGCCGGGCCGCAGGCGCGACAGCTGGCGTTCCGGCGCATGCAGTTCCGCGCGCAGTCGCGCCGCATCGACCACGCGAAACGCCGTCGTGCCAGGCGCAAGGTTCTGGCCCGCCCTGACATGGCGTTCGGCGACGACTCCATCGAACGGCGCGCGCAACTCCGTATGCGACAGCTGCAGCCTCGCCAGTTCCCAGGTCGCGCGCCGCTGCGCGAGCTCGAAACGGGTGCTCTCGAAGGCGCCGGCTGCGACCAGCCCGCGCTCATGCAATTCGACCTGGCGGCGGTAGTCGTTCTCGACCTTGTCGAACTGCGCCCGCGCCTGTGCGACCTCCAGCCGCAGCTGGCGCGGATCGATCGTCGCGAGCAGGTCGCCGGCGCGCACACGCGCACCCTCTTCGACGGCGACGCGCAGGACGGCCCCGCCGACGCGGGCGACAACTTCGGCATCGGCTTCGGCCTGCAGGGTCGCGGTGCCGTCGTGGCGCGCCACCATGTCGCTGCGTTGCGGCCGCACGGTCTCCACGGGCAGGGAATCCTTGCCTGCCGGGGCGGCGACCTGTTCGGCGCCGGCCGCGCTACCGCTGCCGCTGGCGGGCGTATCGGGCGTGGCGGTGCTCGGCGAGCACCCGACCAGGGCGCTGGCGGTCGCCAGTACGGCAAGTGCAAAACGCGGTGCAGAACCAGAAACCATGGCATGTCTCCCAGTCGAATCACCCGCTGCGCGGGCGTCTGGGAGAGATGTTAGGTTTCTATGGTGTTGTAGTCAACTACAACAGTATTACTTCTTGGGTGCGACCGGGGCTTCGGGCTGATTCTGCGCCCGGATCGTGCGGGGCGCGGGTCGGCTCGGGTCGGGACGCAGGCCCAACACCATGTCGGCCATGACCTCGGAGGCCTGTTCGAGAATGACGTCCGGCGCCTGCGCGGGGTCGAATTCGTCGACGGTCTTGAGCGCCGGCTGACCGAGGGCCGCACGGCGCAGATTCTCGCGGGCCAGCCGTTCGGCTTCGAGGCGCTCGCGCTCAGCCCGACGCGTTTCGAGGTTCAACGACACGCTGGTCAGTTTGCGCAACTGCTCGACGGCGGCGATGTCGGAGACCAGCCAGCGGTAGTTCGGATCGCGCTGCGCGCGTGACGCTTCTTCGGCCGCCAGTTTCTGGATCGCACCGTTGGGTGGTGCAGCGGTGCGGAACGGCACGCCGGCGATGCGATCCCAGGGCAGGGCGTCATCGAGCGCACTCTCGCCGACGTCGTCGAGGCTGATCGGCGACGCGAGTGGCACATCTGGCTCGACGCCGCGATGCTGCGTGCTCTCGCCGGTGACGCGGTAGAACTTGCCGATCGTAACCGTCAGCTGTCCGTTGACGGGACGCGATGACCACTTCGACAGCGGCACCAGGTTCTGCACGGTGCCCTTGCCGAAGGTGCGCTGGCCCAGCACGACGCCGCGCCGATAGTCCTGGATGGCGCCAGCCAGGATCTCCGACGCTGACGCGCTGAAACGATCGACGAGCACGGCGAGCGGTCCCGCGTACAACTGGCCGGACTCGGTGTCGTCGAGTACTTCCTTCTCGCCATTGGCGAACTTGACCTGCACGACAGGCCCGCGATCGATGAACAGCCCCGTCAAGGACTGCGCCTCGGGCAGGAAGCCACCGCCGTTGCCGCGCAGGTCGAGCACGAGGCCGTCGACGCCTTCTGCCTGCAGTTCCTCGACCAGCTTGCGCACATCGCGCGTCGTGCTGCGGTAATCGGGATTGCCGGCGCGCTGCGCCTCGTAATCGGAATAGAAGCCCGGCACGTTGATGACGCCGACCTTCAGTTCGCGATCGCCGCGCCGCAGCGTCTTGACTTCCTTGCGTGCCGCCTGTGCCTCGAGGGTGACCTTGCCGCGGATGAAGTTCAGCTGCTTCTCGGGCGTGCCCGGCGCCGCGCCCGCCGGCAGGATCGCAAGCCGCACCTGAGTGCCGCCCTTGCCGCGGATCAGCTGCACGACGTCGTCGATGCGCCAGCCGATGACGTCGGTCATGGCGCCTGATTCGCCCTGTCCGACCGAGACGATGCGGTCGTTGGTGGTCAGCGTGCCGGCCACGGCTGCCGGGCCGCCCTCGATGACGTTCATGACGGTGACGTAGTCATCGACCAGCTGCAGCGACGCGCCGATGCCCTCGTAGTTGAGGCTCATCTGGATGCGGTACTCCTCGGAATTGCGCGGCGAGAAGTAGCTGGAGTGCGGGTCGAACGTGCGTGCGTACGCGTTCATCAGGTTCTCGAACACGTCTTCCGGCGTCACCTGGTCGACTCGCTTCAGCACGCGCTCATATCGCTTGCGCAGCAGCTCCGTGGCTTCGGGCCAGGTCTTGCCGGCGAGCAGCAGCGACAGGCCGTCGTTCTTGACCCGCTGGCGCCACAGTTCGTCGAGTTCCGCGGCGGTTGTCGGCCACGGCGCAGCCTTGCGCTCGAACTCGAAGGCCTCGTTAAGCGTCCAGTCCGGTTCGGTGTCGAGCAGCCTGATCGCGTGCTGCATCCGCTCGCGATTGCGCTGCTGGTAGCGCGCGAAAATGGCGTAAGCCGGTTCGAGTTCGCCCGTGCGCAGGATGTCATCGAACAGCAGGCGCGACTTTTCGAACTCGGTCACGTCCGAGGCGAGGAAGTAGCTGCGCTGACCGTCGAGGAACTCCAGGTAGCGGTCGAACACGGCCGCTGACATCCGGTCATCGAGTGCAGCGCGACGGAAATGCTCCTCCTCGAGGATGCCGCCGACCTGGCGCGCGATCATGCGTTGCCGATCCGACGGCGCGATTGCGCCGATCGGCAGCACCGGCGTGCTGGCGGGGGCCCGTGACGAGCTGCCGAGCACGCCGAGCGTCAGCACGGCGGCCAGCGGCACGATCCAGGCCTGTGTCGAGCGTCTTGCGTGCAGCATCGTGGACTCGTTCAGTACAATTGATTCAAGGCTAGAGAGGTCTGTTCGCGGCGGCAAGTGCGCTGTGCCCGGACCCGCCGGCGCGCCGCGCCGGATGCCGCAACGAGGTCCAGATGCGTCCGTTGGCAATGCTGCTCGGAATCGTGATGGGTTCCACAGTTTCGATCATGATCGGTCTTGGACTCACCATCATCGTGTTCGCGCTGTTGCCTGAATACGAAGAGCGCATCGGCGAGGAGTATGGCCCCCTTTGGCGCAGCTTTCTGTCCATGCTGCTGGTGTCTGCCATTGCCGTTGCCAGTTTCGTCGGTGAACTGCGGCTGAGCCCCTGGCGCCGCTATGCCCACGGGCTGCTGATCGCGCTGCTGGCCGGCGGGCTGTGGCTGTTCTGGCCCCGAAACACGATGTGACAGGGCGCTGGGTGCCCGTGAGGATGCTGACCATGCTGATTCGACGCGTTCTGGCGCTGGGGGTTCCCGTGCTGCTGCTCGGTTGCGCGACGCCGGAGGCGGGGTTGTGGGGTGGGGCGGGCGCCAAGCCCGCCATCGATGCGCAGGCCTGGGAGGCGCACGTTGCTCAGTTGGCGTCTGACGAGTTCGACGGACGCAAGCCGGGCACCCGGGGCGAGCGCCAGACGCTCGAGTATCTGCAGGCGCAGTTCCGGCAGTTGGGCCTGGAACCCGGCAATGGCGCGAGCTTCCTGCAGACGGTGCCGTTCGTCGAGATCACCGCCGGCAGCGACGCGACGCTGCAACTCGGCGGCAGTTCGCTGGCCGTGGGTCCGGAGGCGGTGATCTGGACCAAGCGGGTGCAGCCGGAAGTATCGGTGGCAGACAGCCCGATCGTGTTCGTCGGCCACGGCGTCGTCGCGCCGGAGTATGGCTGGAACGACTATGCCGGCATCGACATGCGCGGCAAGACCGCGCTGATCCTGATCAACGACCCGGGTTGGGACCGCGACGATCCCAGCCTGTTCAATGGCCGGGCCATGACCTACTACGGGCGCTGGACCTACAAGTTCGAGGAAGCGGCGAGGCAGGGCGCTGCCGCGGCCCTGATCGTCCATGAAACCGCGCCCGCGGCGTATGGTTGGGAGACGGTCGTCAACAGCTGGAGCGGGCCGCAGCTCGACATGGTCGCGCCGGATGGCAATGCCGGCCGGATCGCGCTGGAAGGCTGGGTGACTCGCGATGTCGCGCAGCGCCTGCTGACGTCAGCCGGACAGGATCTCGACGAGCTCAAGCGCCGTGCCGCGCAGCCAGGCTTCCGCCCCATTGAACTCGGTGCCAAAGCGGCGGGTTCGGTGCGCAACGCGATCCGTCGCGGCGAATCGGCCAACGCCATTGGCCTGATCCGCGGCGCGAAACGGCCCGGCGAGTACGTGATCTACATGGGCCACTGGGATCACCTCGGCCGCACCCTCGCGCGCAGCGGCGACACCGTGTTCAACGGCGCCGTCGACAACGCGACCGGCACGGCCGGGCTGATCGAGATCGCCGCGGCCTTCAAGCGCGGTCGCCCGCCGGAACGCAGTGTCGTGTTCCTCGCGTTGACGCTCGAGGAGTCCGGCCTGCTGGGTTCGGCCTACTACACCGCCAATCCGGTTTTGCCGCTTGCACAGACCGTCGCGGCGCTGAACATGGACGCGCTCTATTACGGTGGACCGACGCGCGACGTCTCCGTGTTCGGGTTCGGCGCCTCCGAACTCGAAAACTATCTCGTTACGGCGGCGCGCCTGCAGGGGCGGGTGGTCGTTGCCGAGCCGACTCCGGAAAAAGGCTTCTTCTATCGTTCCGATCATTTCAATTTCGCCAAGGCCGGGGTGCCGTCGCTGTACTTCAAGGCGGGCATCGACGATGTCGAGCAGGGCGCGGATTTCGGGCGCCAGCTGCGCGTCGAATTCGACGCACAGCGCTATCACAAACTGGCTGACGAGTATCGCCCGGGCATGGACTGGCGCGGCGCGCTGCAGGATGTGGAACTGATGTACGCCATCGGCGCGAAGCTGGCGCGCGAGACCAGCTTTCCGAACTGGAATCCGGGCAACGAGTTTCGCGCCACGCGGGATCGAAGCCGGGCCTTGATGCTGGCGCCGGAGCGAGCGCCGCCGCAATGAGCCGTGTGCCGGTCGGCGGCGCTCAGCGCGCGAGACGCAGCGCCAGCCGGCCGAGCATCAAAAAGCCATAGGGGCCGAGCAGCATGATCCAGAACGCGAGTTCGCCGCCCGCGAGGCCGCGCAGGTAATCGCCCCACAGCGCAAAGAGGCCGCCGTGCGTGTAATCGCCCAGCGTCATGCGCCCCGCGATCCAGACCAGGATCGGCATCAGCACCAGGCCCGTCAGCAGCGCTGCACCGGCGAGCACGAGTTCGCGCTGCAGCGGGTTCGCGCTTGCGGTTCGTCCAAGAATCTTGCCGATCGTCGTGCTCACGGGGCTCCGGGTGGCTGCGTGGCGGCTGATGCGCCTGAGCGCGCATAATACCAACGATGCAAGCCCTTAGAACCGCTGTGATCGGCGTCGGCTACCTCGGCCGCTTCCACGCGCAGAAATATGCCCAGATCACTGGCAGTGAACTGGTGGCCGTCGCCGACGCCAGGCCCGAAGCCCGTGACGCCGTCGCGCGCGAGCTGGGTTGTCGGGCGGTGGCCGAGCACCGCGAACTGCTCGGCAGCGTCGACGCCGTCTCGATCGTCACGACGACCCCGGCGCACTTTCAGATCGCCGCGGATTTCCTGCGCGCGGGTGCGCACGTGCTGGTCGAGAAGCCGGTGACGGAGACCGTCGAACAGGCCCGCGAGCTGATCGAGATCGCGAAAGCCGCCGGCCGCGTGCTGCAGGTCGGGCACCTCGAGCGCTTCAATGCGACCATCCTCGCGGCGGAACCCTGGCTCGCCAATCCGCGCTTCATCGAATGCCAGCGGCTGGCGCCCTACAAGCAGCGCGGCACCGATGTCGACGTCGTGCTCGACCTGATGATCCATGACATCGACATCGTGCAGTCGATCGTCGGCAGCGACATCGTCGCCATCGATGCCATCGGTACCTCGGTGTTTTCCGGCGAGATCGACATCGCCAACGCCAGGCTGCGGTTCGCCAATGGCTGCGTCGCGAACACGACGGCGAGCCGCGTCAGCCTGAAGACCGAGCGCAAGATGCGCGTGTTCCGCGACGATGCCTACCTGTCGCTCGACCTGCAGCAGAAGATCCTGACCCTGATCCGGCGGCGCGATGAACCGCTGGCCGAGGGTGGGCTGCCGGTCAGCATCGAGGAGCAGAGTTTCGAACAGGGCGATGCGCTGAAGGCCGAGATCCAGTCGTTCCTGGACTGCATTCGCAGCGGCCAGCGCCCGGTTGTCAGTGGCGAGGACGGCCTGCGCGCGCTGGAGACTGCGATCCGGATCGCCGCCGAGGTCAACGCGGGGCGTGCCCTGCGCGCTTGAAACGGGCCCGGCCGCCCCCATGCTGTCTGCATGGAAAATCTGCTCCCCATCCCGCGCAATCCCGGAGCCAGCCTCGTCCTCGACGTGGTTGCCGATTTCACCTGCCCGTGGTCGTTCCTCGGCACGCGCCGCATCGCTCGCGCGCTGACGGCCGTGCAGGGCCTGCCGCAGGCACCGCTGCTGCGCTGGCATGGCTTTCGCCTGCCGCTCGCGGGTTCGGCGGCCTGGCGCGAGCACCTGGCGCAGCGCCTGCCATCTGGAATCACGACCGATTTCGCTGAGCACAGCCTGGAAGAGGCGGGACGCGCGTTCGGCATCCAGTTCGACTTCGCCGCGATCCGCAACGTGCCTGACACCCTGCACGCGCACCGGTTGGTGCTGGCCGCAGCGCCCACTGGACAGCATGTGCGCGTCGCCGATCGGCTGTTCCGTGCCTACTTCGAGCAGGGTCGCGACATCGGTCGCGAGGAAGAACTGCTTGCGATCGCCGGCGAGTGCGAACTGCCCGCGCTCGTCATCGCCGATTACCAGCGCGGCTTCGCCGCCGAGGGTGCCAGTCCCGAGGCCGGCGGCGTCGCGCTCGTGCTCGCCGAGGAACAACGCTTGCGCGGGCTCGGCGTGCAGAATGTGCCGAACCTGCTCATCAACGGGCAGGTCCTGGTGCCAGGGCCCGCCGAAGAGGCGATCTACGTGCAGGCGCTCGACCAGGTGCTGTTCCCGCAGCCGGCGGACGCCGTGCCGCCCCGCTGGCTGCACTGAGGCAGGCGCTGCGCTCTCGCGCTGGAGGTTCTACACTCGCGCGCATTTGCAGCGCGGGAGATCCTCATGACCGGCCAGACTTCGACCCCAGCCCACCTGGCGCAAGGCTCGCGCATCGTCACGGTGGCCGCGACGCAGTTCGCCTGCGGCTGGGATGCCGCGGCCAACATCGTGCACGCCGAAACCCTCGTGCGTCGGGCGGCGGCGCAGGGCGCGCAGGTCATCCTGCTGCAGGAGCTGTTCGAGACGCCGTACTTCTGCATCGAGCAGGATGCCGCGCACCTGCGACTCGCCACCACGGTCGATGCCAATCCGGCGCTGCGGCATTTTCGCGCCATCGCGCGCGAACTCGGCGTGGTGCTGCCGATCAGCTTCTTCGAACGTGCCGGCCAGGCCTATTTCAACAGCATCGCCATCGTCGATGCCGATGGCAGCGTGCTCGGCGTGTATCGCAAATCGCATATTCCGAACGGGCCGGGGTACCAGGAGAAGCACTACTTCAGTCCCGGCGACACGGGCTTTCGGGTCTGGAATACGCGCTACGCGCGGCTCGGCGTCGGCATCTGCTGGGACCAGTGGTTCCCGGAAACGGCTCGCTCGCTCGCGCTGCAGGGCGCCGAACTGCTGCTGTTCCCGACCGCCATCGGATCGGAACCGCCGCCGGCGCCGCCGTTGCATTCGCGTGATCACTGGCAGCGCACGCAGCAGGGGCACGCAGCCGCGAACCTGATGCCGCTGATCGCGTCGAACCGCTGGGGCGTCGAACGTTCGCTGCAGGATCCCGAGCATCTGTACATCCGCTTCTACGGCTCGTCGTTCATTGCCGATGCGACCGGCGCGAAGGTCGCAGAGGCCGGCGAAGAGGGCGATGCGGTGCTCGTGGCGAGCTTCGATCTGGCCGCGATCGAAACGCAGCGCCATGGCTGGGGCGTGTTTCGCGACCGGCGGCCGGAGCTGTACGGCGCGATCACGAGCTACGACGGGCAGGTCGGGCCGCGCGCGTGAGCGAGGTCCGTGCGACGCCGCCGCCGGCGCCGATCCCGGTGCATGTCATCACCGGGCCGCTCGGCTGCGGCAAGACGACGCTGATCGCGAATCTGCTCGCGGGCAAGCCGGCGACCGAGCCGTGGGTGGTGCTGCTCAACGAGTACAGCGAAGCCGGCATCGATGCTTTGACGATCGCGGCAGCGGCGCGCGGCGCCTACGACGTGCATCTCGTGCCGGGCGGCTGCCTGTGTTGCGCGGGCGAGCAGGACTTCCGGCGGCAGCTGCAGCGCCTCGTGCACGAGGCGCGACCCGCGCGCATCCTCGTCGAGCCATCCGGGATCGGCCATCCGGCAGGCATCGTCGAGGAGCTCCTGGGCTATGAGGCGGCTGGTCAGTTGCGGCTCGAAGGCGTGGTGTCGCTGATCGATCCCGCACGCGTGGCGCAGGCACTCACGGGCGGCGACGAATTGCTGCGCGACCAGATCGAGATCGGCGATGCGCTGGTGCTGTCGAAGGCGGATCTCGCCACGGCAGAGCAGCGCG
>JBIITU010000228.1:0-5684 GCA_044340335.1 Steroidobacteraceae bacterium | reverse complement strand
GGCACAGGATGCCCTGCGAGCGGGCGAAGGCGACCACGTCCTGCACCGTCAGGAAGTAGGGCTCGTAGCCCAGGTCCGCGATCAGCGTGAGCTCATGCTCGATCAGTTCACGCGCGCGCGCCGGCAGTCCCTGCGGCCAGCGCAGCACAGCGCCCTGCTCCGTGAGTTCGCGCAGCCACGACGTCGGCGTGTGGCCCTCGGGCACGATCTCGCGCGGATACTCGTAGCGCAGTTCATCGAGCGAGAACGTGCAGCGCGCCGCCACCGCGAGGGTTGCCTCGAGCAACGTGCGCGGGTAGATCTTCGCGAGCCGGTCGAGGGACCGCAGGTGCCGCTCGCCGCTCGCCAGCAGCCACGGCCCTGCCTCGGCGACCGGCACGTTGTGGCGGATCGCCGTCAATGCATCCTGCAACCGGCGCCGCTCGCGCGCATGCATGTGCACGTCGCCCGCCGCCACGAGCGGCAGCGACGTGCGCGCGCCGAGCGCCGTCAGCGCCGCGAGCCGCGCGCGATCACGCCCTTCGCGCAGCAGCTCGACCGCGATCCAGACCGCGCCGGCAAAGCGCTCGTGCAGCCACGCAGAGATGTCGTCCGCTGGGGCAGCATCCGCATCGAGCCACAGCAGCAGGCAGTCGCCGGGGCGCAGCAGTTCGGCGACATCGGCACGGCCAAGACGGTATTCACCCTTGGGTGCCGCGCGCCGGCCGCGCGTGATCAGGCGGCACAGCTGGCCGTAGCCGCGGCGATTCGCGGCGAGCACCACCAGGCGCAGCCCGTCGCTGAGCCACAGCTCGCTGCCGACGATGAGCCGCAGCGTGACCGCAGTGCAGCTCCCGGCAAGCTCGCGCAACGCCGCGTGCGCGCGCACCACGCCTGCGACCGAGCATTCGTCGGTGATCGCGAGTGCGGCATAGCCCAGGGCATGCGCGCGCGCGACCAGTTCCTCTGCACGCGACGCACCGCGCAGGAAAGTGAAGTTCGACAGGCAGTGCAGCTCGGCGTAGCCGGCCATGGCGCATCTCAGCCGAACACGCCGTGCAGGAACCAGTCGTGCGGGGCCTGCCGGTCACGGAAAGCCCACAGTTCGGCACCGTCGGCATCGCGCAGCAGGTAGTAGTCGCGGGCGATGTCGTGCCCGTCCCACCAGCCTGTCTCGATGCGCTCGGGCCCATCGAGCAGGCGCCAGCCTGCCGGCAGCGCACCCAGCCTGCGCGGCGTGGCGAGCAGCCACAGCGGACGCCGCCGCTGCCGCGCGCGCAAACCGTGTGCGAGGGCCGTCGCCACAGTGGCATTGGCATTGGCTGCCGTCGCCGTGCAGGGCAGTGCCGGCTCGGCGATGCGCCAACTGGCTTCGGGACGATGGTCGGGAATCAGGCACAGGCCGTGCACCGCTGCGTGCCCAAGGCGCGCCCGCAGGCGCTCGAGCAGCGCCGGCGTCTCGCGCCCCACCGCACCGCCCTGCTCGCCCGGTCGCCACAGTGAGTCGCTGCCATTCGCGGCAGCGCTGGCCGTGGAGGCTGCAGCGGCGCCGGCCAGCGGCAGCAACTCGCCGGAGCGCAGCTCGATGCGACGCACCGGCGCCGGCAACACCAGGCGCGCAAAGTGCTCGGCCAGCAGCGCCGCAAACCGTTGCGCCGCGAACTCCGGCGCCGCCAGCCGCAGCTCGAAACCGGTCGATGCCTGGGGGGCGCGATGGCGCAGCCGGATCCGCAGCGCCGTCAGCGTGCACTGACGACGCCGCAGGAACTGCTCGAGCTCGGCCAGCAGCGGTTCGAGGTGGCTCAGCAGGGCCGCATGACTCGACAGCTCGTACTGCGGCTCGCAGCGCCCGCGGAAGCGCACTGCCGGCACGAACGCGCGGCGCGGTTCACGAGCCCGCCCGACCAGCCGATCGAGCAGCAGCGGCAGTGCCGGCCCGAACCGCTGCGCAAGACCGGCACGCGGCAGGCGCAGCAGTTCGCCGAGCGTGCGCACGCCCATCGACGCCAGCCGCGCCACGACAGGCACCGGCTCGCGCAGCACCGTGACCGGCAGCGGTGCCAGCTGTCCGACGAGCTGCGCCTCGTGCAGCGCGCGAAACCCCCGCGCACCGCGTGCGCCCGCCAGCGCCGCGCGCGGCGTCGGCGCCCATGCGAACCGGGCGCTGAGCCCGAGCTGTGCTGCAACATCGCGCAGCCGCTGCGTCAGGACCTCCGCGCCGCCGAACAGCCGCAGGCTGCCCTGCAACTCGAGCAACAGCTCATCGGGTGGCTCGAGGCTGACGCGCGGCGTGAACGCGAGCGCCGCCTCGGCCAGCGCCACGAGCTGCAGGCGCTCGCGCCGCGCATCGCGAGGCCGCACCTGCAAGGCCGGACAGGCCGCCAGCGCCGCGGCCAGCGTCATGCCCGGCTGCACCCCCGGCGCGCGTGCGCTCGGATCGATCGCCAGCAGACGCTGCACGCGGTTGTCGCCATCGATCACGGCGCGCGCGATGCCCGCCGGCGCGGGGCCCTCGTGCCAGACCGCCTCGAAGCACAGCGCCGGCAAATGCAGCGCGCACCACAGTTCGGCCCGCGCGGAACGCGCCGGCGTTGTCGCCGGCGGCGGTACCGGCTGCAGCGCGGCAGGTGCCCCGGAAGCCCCTCCACAAGGCCCCAGCGGCGCGAGCAGGTCGGCCTGTGCCCAGCGCTCGGCCCGCTTGCGCGGATGGCTCATGCAGCCTCCCAGCGCAACTCGAGCGTGCCGCGCGCCCCGCCACGGCTTTTCAGCAGGCTGAGCTGCGCGCCCCCAGCCACGGGCTCGAAGCGCAACCGCAGTTCCGCCGGCGACACTTCGCGGGCGCTGGTCAGTTCACGGAACAGAATGCCGAGTGACCGACCGCGCTCGGTCGCGAGCTGCAGCCGCCGCAGGCTGCGCGGCTGCGCACGGCGTGGCCAGCCCAGCACCGCGGCGCAGGCCCCGGAGGCCAGCGCCTGCTCCATCGCCCACAGCGTTGTCTCGGTGCGCACGACGAGCTGACGCTCGACCGCAAGGCCCGCCTGCGCCAGTGCCGGGGCATAAGGTTCGTAAGGCGGCGCGATCCAGGCAAGCCAGCGCGGCGGTGCCTGCGTGCTCAGACAGGCGAGCGCGGGCGCGAGCAGCCGCAGTTCACCCAGACCGAACCGTGGCGTCAGGATCTCGATGAGCCCTGCCCGCGGCCAGCCGCCACCCGGCAGCGCTTCATCGAGGGCCGGATACCCCGTGCTGAGCGTAGCGGTGCGAGCAACGCTGCGACCGCGCCAGATGCCCGGGTGCTGGAGCAGATCGAGCAGGGAGCGAGCGGATTCCGGGGAGACCATGGCACTCGAGACGACGTCGGCGACGGTGACGCTGCACGAAGGCGGCGATGCCGTTCACTGCGCACCGGATGAGGACATGCGGCGGAAACAGCGCTGCTCGTGATCGTGGACCATGCCCACCGCCTGCATGAACGCATAGCAGGTGGTCGGCCCCACGAACCGGAAGCCCCGCCGCAGCAGATCGCGACTCATCGCGCGCGACAGATCGGTCTGGGCCGGCGCATCGCGGTAGCTGCGCCAGCGATTGATGATGGGCTGCCCGTCCGGCACGAACGACCACAGGTAACGGGCCAGCGAACCGGCCTCCTTGCGGACCGCGAGCGCCGCACCGGCGTTCGTGATCGTGGCTTCGATCTTGCCGCGATGACGCACGATGCCCGGATCGGCGAGACAACGCCGGATCTCGCGGGCCCCAAAGCGCGCAACGCGCTCGATGTCGAAACCGGCGAACGCGCGCCGGTAGCCCTCGCGCTTGCGCAGGATGGTCAGCCAGCTCAGGCCGGCCTGCGCGCCTTCGAGTGTCAGCATCTCGAACAGATGCACATCGTCGTGCGAAGGCACGCCCCACTCCGTATCGTGGTAGGCGACATAGAGCGGATCGGTACCGCACCAGCCACAACGCTGCGGCTGCCGGGGTTCGCTGCGCGCTGTCATGGAATGAGCTCGAGCTGGTCTGGATCGAGTGGTCGCGTCCGCAGCGAACGCGGCTGGTTGAAGAAACCGATGCGGCCACAGCCACAGGGGCAACCGAAACGCTGCACCCGCGGCCGGCTCGCATGCTTCTTCGGGACAAGTCTGCCCGGAGCACCTGCCAGCAGGCGCCTGACGACTTCAGTCATACAGAAAACCCTTTACTGTTGAGTGCTGTTCTGCGCGGTAGCGGCATGCTGCGCAGCAAGCTCGATATCTTTCGACATGACACGCGCCACGACCGGGCGCGCCTTGAAGCGCTCGACATAGGCCGTGAACACCGGCCTGGCTTCGAGCAGTTTGAAATCAAGCATCCAGGACAGCGCCATCCCCCAGAGCAGATCGGCAGCACTGAACTGCTGACCGAGGAAATACGGACTGCGGCTCAGTTGCTCGTGGACCAGATTGACCGTGTCATCGTAGTGACCATACGGCGAGGACATGGGCGACGTGACCTCGCGCTGCTGGGCTTTGTCCATCATGGCCGGCTCGAAGCACGAGCCGTAGAACACGAGCCAGCGCAGGTAGGCGCCGCGCTGCGGATCCGTGAGTGCCGGAGCGAGACCGGCCTCGGCGTAAAGATCAGCCAGATAGATGAAAATGGCCACCTGCTCCGTGACCAGCGTGCCGCCATGCAGGATGGCGGGCACCTTGCCGAGCGGATTGACGGCGAGGTACGCAGGCTGGCGCTGCTCGCCGGCCTTCATGTTCAACACGTGCAGCTCGTAGTCGGCCTGCAGCTCCTCGAGCAGCATCAGCACCGCCGTGGAACGGGTCTGCGGCGAGTGGAACAGCGTGATGTGGCGATTCGAAGGCATGATGGAACTCCCTCGCGCTGCTACATGAGACCCGTGGACGTCTTGCCGCCGCGACGCAGCACGCCGACGACGACGCCTTCGATGATCAGCGGTGCCTCGCCCGAGACCGACTCGCGCATGTTGACCTTGATGGGCTCGAAGTCCGGGTTCTCGGGCAGCAGCCAGACCGTGGAGCCATCCTGCTTGTAGCGCTTCACGGTGACTTCGTTCTCGAGCCGCGCGACGATGATCTGGCGGTTGCGGACATCGGCCGTGCGATGCACGGCGACGAGATCGCCATCGAGGATGCCGGCGTCTTTCATCGACATGCCGACGACCTTGAGCAGGTAGTGCGGCCGCGGCGAGAAAATATCCGGGTCGATGTTGAAGCGCGACTCGATGTTTTCTTCGGCGAGGATGGGCCGGCCGGCAGCGACGCGACCGATCAGCGGCAGGCTCATCTGCTCGCGGATGGTGTCCTTGAGCTTGATGCCTCGCGAGGCGCCCGGCACGAGCGCAATCACCCCTTTTCGGGCGAGCGCACGCAGATGCTCCTCGGCTGCATTGGCGGACTTGAACCCGAGCTCTTGCGCAATTTCTGCCCGCGTGGGCGGCATGCCGGTTTCCGCAATGGCTCGCTGGATGAGGCGGAGGATTTCGGTCTGGCGGGGGGTCAGGTCTGACATCGATTCACTCCGTGTCTGGTGATTCGTACAGTACCTGTTCTTTTATCCAGTCGCAAGCCCCAGTGAACTGCTGCCGACTGTTAGCATCGCGCCATGTCCACGGCCGCCCCCTCACCCGACACCCTGCCCATCGTCATCGCCACCTGCCCGCTGTGCCACGGCAACGAGCGGCGCGAGCTGGTCCGTTTTCCCGC
>JBIITU010000227.1:0-5688 GCA_044340335.1 Steroidobacteraceae bacterium | reverse complement strand
CGCGTATCGACCTCGAACTGTCGCTCGGCGATTTCGTGCTCTCGGGCGGCGAGTTCGCGGCGCTCGCGGTCATCGACGCGGTCGCGCGGTTGCGGCCGGGAGTGCTGGGTGACGAACGTTCGGGCGAGGAGGAGTCCTTCTCGACCGATGGCTTGCTGGACTGGCCGCATTACACGCGACCTGTCGAGTGGGAGGGAAGAGTGGTGCCCGAGGTGCTGCAGGGCGGCCACCATGCGCAGATCCTGCGCTGGCGGCGCAAGCAGGCACTGGGTCGGACCTGGCTACGCAGGCCCGACCTGATCGCGGCGCTGGAAGAACGGGGCGGGCTCGATGCTGAATCGCGCTCGCTGTTGAATGAATATCTCGCTGAGCGAGAGGTGGAGAAACATGGCTAACCTGATTGCCGAGATCGAAAGCAGCCGCATGACGCGGCAACTGCCGGACTTCAAGCCGGGCGACACTGTCGTCGTCAACGTCAAGGTCGTCGAAGGCGACCGCGAGCGACTGCAGGCCTTCGAGGGCGTCGTGATCGCCAAGAGCAACCGCGGCTTCAACTCGTCGTTCACCGTGCGCAAGATTTCGCACGGCGAGGGCGTCGAGCGCACTTTCCAGTCGCACAGCCCGACCATCGGCGACGTGCAGATCAAGCGGCGCGGCAGCGTGCGGCGCGCCAAGCTGTACTACCTGCGCGATCTGTCCGGCAAGGCGGCGCGCATCGAAGAGAAGCTCTAAGCCCGCGTGGGCCGCTTATTCGGCGTCCTGTGGCGCGGCCTCGACGGGCTGCGCCGCATACTGCACCTGATCCTGCTGCTGGTGATCTTCGGCTTTGTCGTCGGCGCCCTGCGCAGCTCGATTCCGTTGCTGCCGGCAGAGGCGGCCCTGGTCATCGCGCCGGTCGGCGAGATCGTCGAACAATTGTCGGGCGACCCGTTCGAGCGGGCGCTGGCCGAGGCGCAGGGCATGGGGCGCAGCGAAACCCTGCTGCGGGATCTCACCGAAGCGATCCGCGATGCCGCCACTGACGATCGGGTCCGGGCGCTGGTGCTCGACCTCAATTCGATGTCCGGCGGCGGTCAGCCGACCCTCGAGGAGTTCGCGCAGGCGGTCGCCGAGTTTCGTGCTTCCGGCAAGCCGGTCATCGCGCACAGCGTGGCGTTCCTGCAGGACCAGTACCTCGTCGCCGCGCACGCCGACGAGATCTACGTCGACCCGCTCGGTTTGTTGATCCTCGAGGGTTACGAACGCTACCGGAATTACTACAAGGCGGCGCTCGACAAACTCGGCGTCGACATCAACGTCTTCCGTGTCGGCAGCTACAAGAGCGCGGTCGAGCCGTTCCTGCGTCAGGACATGTCTGAAGAGGATCGGGTTGCGAGCCTGGCCTACCTCGGCGCGCTGTGGGACAACTATCGGACCGTGGTCGCCAAGGCGCGCGGGCTCGAGCCCGAAGTGATCACCCGCTACGCCGACGACATTGGTTCGGCCGCCGTCGCTGCGCGCGGCGACCTGCCCGCCGTCGCGCTGGCCGCCAAGCTGGTCACTGGCATCAAGTCGTCGCTGGAGGTCGAAGCGCGGGTCGCCGAGATCGTCGGCAGCGATGACCAGACTGGTTCGTACAACGCGATCTACATCGACGACTACCTGCGGGTGCAGCGTGCCGAGGAGAAACTCCACGGCGACGGCAAGCCGCGCGTCGGCGTGATTGTCGCGTCGGGCGAAATTCTCGACGGCGACCAGCCGCCCGGCATCATCGGCGGCGACACGGTTGCCGCGCTGGTGCGCGATGCGAGGCTCGACGCTGACATCCGCGCGCTGGTATTGCGTGTCGACAGCCCCGGCGGCAGCGTGCTGGCCTCCGAGCAGATTCACCGCGAGCTCGTGGCCTTCAAGGCTACGGGCCGTCCGGTTGTCGTTTCGATGGGAGACCTGGCTGCCTCGGGCGGCTACTACATCGCCGCGCCGGCCGATGAAATCTGGGCGAGTCCAGGCACGATCACCGGCTCCATCGGCATATTCGCGCTGTTCCCCACGTTGAACCGCACGCTCGACAAGGTCGGCGTCAGTGTCGACGGTGTCGGCACCACGCCGCTGTCCGGCGAACTGCGGTTCGATCGTCCGGTGGGGCCGGTTGCATCGCAGTTGCTGCAGTCGATCATCGAGCGTGGTTACGCGGATTTCCTGGCGCGGGTGGCGGACGGTCGCGGTCGCACGGTCGAAGAGATCGAACCGCTCGCGCAGGGGCGGGTCTGGTCAGGGGTCGACGCGCAACGCAACGGTCTGGTCGACAAGCTTGGCGGTTTCGACGATGCGCTGGCCTCGGCCGCGCAGCGCGCCGATCTGGCGCCGGGCGAGTATCACGTCGACTATCTCGAATCGGATCTGAGCTGGGCCGAACAGCTTGCGATGTCGTTCAAGATCCGCGTTTTCAAGTCGCTGGTCGAGGACTCTCCTTCGTTGCAGCAGGCGCTGCGTCTCGCCAGCGTCGTCGATCCGCTGCAGCGCGAACTGGCCCGCTGGGGGCGCATGCAGACGCCGAACCATCTCTACGCCTACTGCTTCTGCGAAGCCCGCTGAGCGCGACGGGTGTCGGCTGCAGCGTCCGACGAGTCGCACCGGCTCCAGTGCGCCTGCCTTGACCAAACTGTGACGCAGTAGGCGCTCAACATAATTCAGCCGCCTATCATTCCGGCATGGACACCGTGTTCACGCCGCAGGGGTCGACCCCGGACGGCGCGCTGGCAGGCTTGCAGGCGCGCGACTGGCAGCTTCGCTACGAGACCGCGATCGAGGCCTCGGGCCAGGTCGCGTTCGAATGGGACCTCGCCACGGGGCAGATCGCTTATCCGTTCGCCGGTGAGGGTGGCGTGTTCGGTCACCCCGTTGCCGCGGTCGGTTCGCTGGCCGGCTGGGTGGAACAGGTCCATCCCGATGACCGTGATCGCTTTCTCGCGCGCCTCGAAGCTTCGCTTACGCGGATCGAACCTGCTACTTACGTGCTGGAATACCGCTTCCGGCGCGCCGATGGCCGGTACATCTGGCTCGAGGCCCGCGGTCGGCATGTGTTCGAGCGCGGTGAATCGCTGGGTCGCGGCGTCGGCCTGCTCGCTGACGTGTCCGAGCGCAAGCAGATCGAGTCGCGCCTCGGCGTCAGCGCGCTGATCCTGCAGGGCATTCGCGAGGCAGTCGCCGTCGTCGATGCCGCCGGACGCATCAGCTGGGCAAATGCCGCCTTCGATCTGCTGGTGGGCTGCGAACGCGGGCTCTGCGTCGGGCAGGAGTGGGCCGATGTCTGCATGCCTGGCGATGCCGCCAGCGGGCTGCTGCAGGCGCGCCTGCTCGAGCGCGCGGCGCTGCTCGGACACGAAGCTGCATCGATCAGGATGCGTACCGTCGCCGGTGCCGCCCTCGATCTCGAACTGTCCGTGACCTGCGTGGTCGGCGATCACGCGCCGCTGTGGATTATCCTGCACCGCGATGTCTCGGAACGCGTGGCCGCCGAGGACCGCATCCTCGCGCACACGCTGGGCGAGCAGTCGCGACTGGGGGTCGCGCTGCACGAGGGGCTGGGCCAGGATCTTGCCGGTGCGTCATTGCTGTTGCGCGCCGCGCGGGTGGACCTCGGCAACGGCGTCGATGCGGCCGAGACACTCGCCAGCGTCGAGGCGCTGCTGCAGTCCGCGGTCGGGCGTTGCGCGGATCTCGCGCAGCGGCTGTCGCCATTCCTGCTGGACCGCTCGGGGCTCGTCAACGCCCTGGGCGACCTGGTGCGACGCAGCGCGGCCCGCGCTGGTCGGGTGATCGACTTCGAAGTGCTGGGCACCCTCGATGCGGGGGCCGATGCGGCGACGGCCTATCACGTCTTTCGCGTGGCGCAATCGGCGCTGGAACTCGCGTTGCAGCAACCGCAGCTGGCGGCGCTGCGGTTGTCGTTGCGCGCGCATCCCGTGGATGGCCTGCAACTGCGGATCGAGGCGGCCGCGGCCGCGGGCAACTTCCCCGCCTTCGCGCGCGATCCGCGCAGTGCGACCATGCGGCATCGGGCCGAGACGCTCGGCGGCAGCTTCGAGTGGCGCAGTCCGAAGCCCGATCTGGCCTGCGGCCTGCTCAGCGTGCCGTTGCGGCAGCGCCAGCCGGCGCTACAGGTCGCGCCAGTCGAGGATCACCTTGCCCGATCGGCCTGAGGCCATGATCTCGAAGCCTTCGAGGTAGTCGCGCACGCCGAAGTGGTGCGTGATCACCGGCGTGATGTCGAGTCCGCTCTGGATCAGCGCGGCCATCTTGTACCAGGTCTCGAACATCTCGCGGCCATAGATGCCCTTGAGCGTCAGGCCCTTGAAGATGACCTGGTTCCAGTCGACCGCCGTCTCCCCGGGAGGAATGCCCAGCATCGCGATGCCGCCACCGTGGTGCATCGTGCGCAGCATCTCGCGCAGTGCGGCCGGGTTGCCGGACATCTCGAGCCCGACATCGAAGCCTTCCTGCATGCCGAGCGACCGCATGACGTCATCGAGATTGTCCCGCGTGACGTTGACGGTCCGGGTCGCGCCCATCTTGGCTGCAAGACCGAGCCGGTAGTCGTTGACGTCGGTGATGACGACGTGGCGCGCGCCGACGAAGCGCGCGATCGCCACGGCCATGATGCCGATCGGGCCGGCGCCCGTGATCAGCACGTCCTCGCCGACGAGGTTGAACGCCAGCGCCGTGTGCGTCGCGTTGCCGAACGGATCGAGGATCGAAGCGACGTCGTCGGTGATCGCATCCGACAGCTTGAACGCGTTGACGGCCGGCAGCGCCAGGTATTCCGCGAAACAGCCCTGGCGGTCGACGCCGACGCCGACGGTATTGCGGCACAGGTGCCGCCGCCCGGCGCGACAGTTGCGGCAATGGCCGCAGGTGATGTGGCCTTCGCCAGAGACGCGGTCGCCGACACTGAAGCCGCGCACTTCGCTGCCCATGTCGACGACACGACCGCAGTACTCGTGCCCGACCGCCATCGGCACCTTGATGGTGCGTTGCGCCCAGGCGTCCCACAGGAAGATGTGCGTGTCAGTGCCGCAGATGGCCGTTTTCTCGATCCGGATCAGCACATCGTTCGGGCCGATGGCAGGTTCGGGCAGGTCGCCCATCCAGATGCCGCGCTCCGCCGTCTGCTTGATCAGTGCCTTCATCGCACGACTCCCGTTGGCAGCAGGCCGAGGTCATGTCCGACGCGCGTGAATGCCGCGAGCGCGCGATCGAGATCCTCGCGGTCCAGCGCCGAAGACATCTGCGTGCGGATCCGCGCCTGGCCCATGGGCACGACCGGATACGAGAAGCCGATGACGTAGATCCCCGCATCGAGCAGCCGCTCGGCCATGGTCGCGGCGAGGGCGGCGTCGCCGATCATGACGGGGATGATCGGGTGTTCGCCCGGCTTGAGCGTGAAGCCCGCCGCCGTGAGGCCGGCACGGAAGTGGCGCGCGTTGTCATGCACGCGAGCGCGCAACCCGGCGTCGTGTTCGACGAGATCAATGACACGCAGCGTAGTCGCGGCGATCACGGGCGGCAGGCTGTTCGAGAACAGGTAGGGGCGGGAGCGCTGGCGCAGCCAGTCGACCACGCTGCGTCGCGCGGCGATGTAGCCGCCGCTGCCGCCGCCCAGCGCCTTGCCGAGCGTGCCGGTCAGGATGTCGATGCGGCCCATGACGC
>JBIITU010000226.1:0-5693 GCA_044340335.1 Steroidobacteraceae bacterium | reverse complement strand
GGGCGACTTCGAAGCCCGTTACGACTGGCGCGAGTGGACCTTCCGCTACGGCCTGACGTATGTCGATGCGATGGACAGCTATGAGTTCTTCGGCGAAGACCCTGCGACGTCGCCGTTTGTTCTCGCGGTCAGCGAATACATCTCGCACAACGCCTCGGTCCGCTATATCAGCAAGAACAAGTGGCAGGTACTTGCGGGCATCAACAACATCACCGACGAAGAGCCGAAAAAGTTCTCTGCCGGTGTGACCAGCCTGCGCCAGGGTGATGGTCTGCTGTACAGCGGCTACGACTTCTTCGGTCGCACCGCGTTCCTGAACCTGTCGAAGACCTTCTGAGGTTCGGCGACAAACCGGGTTCGACCCGAGGGGCGGCAGGGCAACCTGCCGCCCCTTTTTATTTGCGGCGGGAAAGCCGTAGGCTGACGGCAGCGGCATGGCCGCGATTTGCTCACCGTTCCCGCGGCACCCTCTGGAGTCCTGCATGCCTACCGTCCTGATCACCGGCGCGAGCCGCGGCCTCGGGCTCGAGTTCACGCGCCAGTACGCCGCCGCCGGCTGGGATGTCATCGCCTGCGCGCGCGACCCCGGCCGCGCGACCGAACTCGACGCTGTCCGCAAGCGCGCCGGCGGCCTGGTGGCCGTCGAGATGCTGGATGTGACGAACGCGCAGCACCTGGAGTGGGTCGCGGGCAAGCACGCCAATACCGCCATCGACGTGCTGATCAACAACGCGGGCGACATCGGACCACGCGGCCCGCATCGCGAACTGCTGTTCAAGCAGATGTTCGGCAGCCTCGACTACGCGGCCTGGCTGCGGGTGCTCGAGATCAACACGTTGGCGCCGATCCGCATCGCCGAGGCCTTTGCGAGCCACGTCGAGCGCAGCGAGCAGAAGAAAATGATCTTCATCTCGAGCACCACCGGCTCGAACAGCGAAGGCCAATACCCGGTGTTCGGCTACTGCTCCAGCAAGGCGGCATTGAACAAATGCGTGACGATGCTGGCGATCGCGGCGCGCGAGCGCGGCATCATCGCCGCGGCCGTCTGCCCCGGCCATGTGCGCACTGAACTCGGCGGCATCGGTGCCACGCTCGATCCGCCGGAGAGCATTGCCGGCCTGCGCAAGGTCATCGCGCGCCTGACGCTCGAGGATTCAGGCAGCTTCACGCGTTACAACGGCGAACGGATCGCCTGGTAGCCGGCACTTGTCTTGAAGCTCTGGAACCTGCACTCCGCCCGAGCCCACCCCAGCCGCGTCATCGCGTTGTTGCTCGTGTTGCTGGCCGCCGCCGCGCTGACGCGCGTGCCGGATGTCCACCAGCACATCGAACTGCTGCTTGCGAAGATCGCCGACCTGATCGCTCTGCACAGCGTTCTCGGCGCGGTCGTCTTCGTGATCGCGGCGGCTGTCAGTGCGATGCTGGTGTTTTTCTCGGCGGTGCTGCTGGTGCCCCTCGGGATCGAGGCCTGGGGCAGCCTCGTCTGCTTCCTGCTGCTGTGGCTGGGCTGGTTCCTGGGAGGGGTCGTCACCTACACGATCGGCCGTACGCTGGGTCGCCCTGCCGTCGACACGATGCTGCGTGATCGCCCGCTGGGTGAACTCGAGCGACGCCTGCCCCTGGCACGGGGTTTCTGGGGTGCGCTGTCGATCCAGCTCGTGTTCCCCTCGGATCTGGGCGGCTATTTCTTCGGCCTGCTGCGTTACCCGCGCGGCAGCTACTTCGCGGCGCTGGCCTGCGCCGAGTTGCCGTACGCGCTCGGCACCGTCTACCTCGGCACGGCCTTCCTCGAGCGCGCCTGGGTTCCACTACTGGTCGGCGGTGCACTCGCGGCCCTGCTGCTGTTCTGGCAATGGCGCGCACGGCGGTAGACTTGCGGACATGAAGAAGCTGCTCGTTGCCGTTGCCGCCCTGCTCGCCGCCGCCGCCGGCGGAGCAGCCTGGAAGTTCTCCCCCGGCTTCATGTCGCTGCCGCTCACCGAGCTCGAACGCCGCCATGCGACGGCAGACTCGAAATTCGCCGACGTCGACGGCGTGCGCGTGCACTACATGGACCAGGGCAGCGGACCTGTCGTGCTGCTGCTGCATGCCTCGTTCATGCACCTGCGCACCTGGGACAGCCTCGCGCAGGCACTCAGCCCGCGCTTCCGCGTCATCCGCTTCGACCTGCTGAACGCGGGCCTGACCGGCCCGGACCCCGACGGCAATTACCGCATGGACCGCAACGTCGAGCTCGCAGAGGGTCTGCTGGCGCAGCTCGGCGTCGATCAGTTCGCCATCGTCGCGACCTCCTCCGGCGGCATCGTCGGCTTCAGGCTTGCCGCCAAGCGCGCCGACGACGTCACGCGGCTCGTGCTGATCAACTCAGCCGGTATGCCGCGCACCGCAGCGACCAATCCGAACCGGCCGCGCGGCAGCGCGCTGACGCGCTGGATCGCGGCGAATTACGTCAGCCCCGACCGCCTGCGCGCCCAACTGCAGCAGAACTTCGTGCCGCCCAACACACCGCCCGAATGGCTGGTCCAGATGAACTACGACTTGAATCGCCGCGCTGGCCGGCAGGAAGCCGGTGCGCTGCAGATGAAGCAGTTCGAGACGGGCGACCCGGAGGCTGTGCTCGCCAACGTGCGCGCACCGACGCTGGTCCTGTGGGGGCTCGAGAACGCCACGGTCATGCATCTGGAAGCCGATGTGTTCCAGCACTGGCTGGTCAACGCGCCGACGTTCAAGAAGAAGTACCCCGGCCTCGGGCACTACGCCTACCTCGAAGACCCGAAGACGGTGGAAGCCGACATGCTCGCGTTCCTCAGCGGCGAGTTCGATGGCGAGCTGCGCGTCACGCAGCGCAGCGCGTGGAGTCCGCCGCCGCCAGCGCAGCCCGCGCCGCCGGCCCCCACCGCTCCCGGCCCGACATGACAGAGCCGCCACGGCGTTCACCAGCGCTGAGTCGGCGCGCCTTGCTCGGTGGCGCCGCGACCGCCGCGGCGTTCGGTGCTGCAACCAGCGGCTGCAGCCGCGGCGACGAGCCGCTGGTACGGCCCGCTGGTGTGCCGCTGTCGACCTTCGACGCCGACACGACGGCGGCGGAGGTGGTCGCGAAGCTGGATCTAGCGGGCAAGACCTATCTCGTGACCGGCGGTACCTCCGGTCTCGGCATGGAAACCGCGCGCGTGCTGGCAGCGCAGGGCGCCGACGTCCTCGTCACCGGCCGCACCGAAGCGCGCGCGCGTGAGGCTGCGCTGCAGGTTGGCGGGCGCTGCACCGGGCTGGAGCTGGAACTGGCGTCACCCGCCTCCATCGTGGCGTGCGCGCAGCTCGTGGCGAGACTGGGCATCGCCGTCGATGGCTTGATCTGCAATGCCGGCATCATGCGCCAGGGCGAGCGGCGCATCCTCGATGGCATCGAGGAACACTTCGCCGTGAATCACCTCGGGCATTTCCTGCTGGTGAACCTGCTGCTGCCGAGCGTGCGGTCCGCCCCGCAGGGCCGCATCGTCGTGGTGTCGAGTTCCGCCTGGAAGTGGGCGCCGCCGGCGGGCATCGAATTCGATGATCTGGCCGGCCGCCGCGACTACAGCGCCAACAAGGCGTACGGACAATCGAAACTCGCGAACGCGCTGTTCTCGCTGGAGCTGTCGCGCCGCCTCGCCGGAACCACGACCACCACCAATGCGGTGAACCCGGGGCCGGTCGACACGGCGCTGTGGCGCTACGCGCCCGCGTGGCAGCGCACGCTGCTGGCGCCGGTCAAGGGGCTGCTGCTCAAGCCGGTCGAAGCTGGCGCGGCGACGCAGGCCTATGCCGCGACGGCGCCCGCGCTGGCGTCGGTTTCGGGGCAGTGTTTCCAGGACTGCAACCCGTTCGTGCCGCCGCCCTACGTGCAGGATGCCGTGCTCGCGCGTCGCCTCTGGGATGTCTCAGAAGAATGGGCAGCGCCTTACCTGATCTGATCTGATGTGATCTGAAGAAACGCAGAGGTCTACCCGTGAACCAAGCACCGACGCCGCAACGCGAGCATCACCTCAAGCTGCAGGCGGCAACCGCTGAACTGATCCGTCCGTTCGGCGCCTTGCTGAGCCGCGACGGCAGCGCGCCGCTCAGCGGGCTCGATTACTACCGGGGCACCGTGGCGGTCAGCAGACCGGTCGACTTCCAGTGCGCCACGAATACGGAACTGTCGCTGGCATCATTGCGACTGCGACCCTGGCGAGTCCACTACCTGGAGCGTCATTTCCAGCACACGCAGTCGTTCATTCCACTCGGCGGCAAGCCCTGGGTCGCGGTGCTTGCACCCCCGACCGACGGCGAAATGCCCGACCTCGCCGCTGCGCGCGCGTTTCGCTTCGAAGGCCATCAGGGCCTGTGCATGCACGTGGGCACCTGGCACGAATTCCCGTTCCCGGTCGAAGACGAGACCGACATGGTGGTCGTGCTGTCGACGCAGACGACGCAGGACCTGCGCACCCGCGCGACCAACGGCATCGAGGCCTTCGGACCGGATCTCGACAAGAAGGACATGACGCTCAGGGCCGGCGTCACGCTGGTCATCGATGCCTGATCGACCGCGTCAGCGAAACAGGAGCGACCGCGGATACTTCGCGTGCAGGCGCCGGTCCAGCCCCTGCCAGTGGCCGGTCGGCAGCACGACGAACAGCAGCGCGATGAGCCCGAGCACGATCAGCGATGCATCGTAGAAGCCGCCGAGCCCGATGTTGATCGTGGCGAAGATCGCGAGCGCGCCGGCCCAGCGCGTGCACAACCCCAGCAGCAAGCCAACGGCGACACCGGCCCAGACCAGCGTGATGACGACGCCGACCAGGCGGTAGTTCGGGATCAGGAAGCCAGTCAGGTAGGCGGCCATCAGGCCGTTGGGGTCGATCTGCGCGAGCTGCTTCAGGAACACCTGCTTCGGGTAGTCCGTCCACGCATAGCCCATCTGCACTTTGTTGATGAACGCGAACAGGTAGAACAGGCCGTAGAAGTAGCGCAGGGCCAGCACGGTGCCACGCCCCAGCTTGCCGCCGAAGCCGCGCTTGGGAGACGCCGCCTGAAGCGAAGTCGTTGTCATGGCGCTGTCTCCTGCAAGCTGGCGGCAAACTGCCGATCGGGGCCGCGCGCGAGGTGGGTGCATTGGCCCTGCCTGGCGCCGTCGCGGGCCAGCCATGCGCCGGTCTTCTGGTCGACGATCGCATCGGGCAGTTCGATGCGGCGATTCCAGACATCGAGCCGCGCCTCGAGTCCGGCGCGCGAACTCGTCGCGCGCGCGAGGTCAGGCGTCAGCTCGTAGATCGTGAGCTTGCGGAAATCTTCGGTCTTGGGCCGAAAGAACCGCGCGAAGTAATCCCAGATCGTCGCGATCTGCGCCCAAGCGCCTTTCTCGTCCATGACATAGGCCACGCGCTGTTGGCCACCCTCGCAGCGCAGCACTTCGATGCAGACCGTGCACAACTCGGGGATGTCGATGGCCAGCGGGCCCTGCACCTGCGGCGTGGCCGGCTTCGCGCAGCCGGCCAGCATGAGCGCAGCGGCAGCGACCGCCGGCAGGAGCATGCGGGCCCTCACGCTTGCGACTCCTCGAAGATATTGCGGGGTCGGAACTTCGCCGTGGCGAACCGCGATGCCGCCTTCCACGGCGTCAGCCACGATATTCGCGCGCCATGCCTGCTGTTGGCGAGCACCTGCGTCGCAAGCCA
>JBIITU010000225.1:0-5724 GCA_044340335.1 Steroidobacteraceae bacterium | reverse complement strand
ATGACCGGCAGCGAACGCGACAACTGCGCCTAGATGGCTAATCACGCGACAATTGAGCCGTTCTCTGTTGCGTTCGATCCAGAGATGCCCTTTCCGCGCTCCGAGGGACACGACGAGAAAGTCTGCTTTGGCGGCGTTGATCGTTGAGACTACTTCATCAGAGCTCAACTGTTCAGCAGAGCCAAAACCCGGGTCAAGGTATCCCGCCGAGATGAATCGCCCCGGATCTGACGTAACTGCTTCGTGTGCGGCTTTCGCTACTCCGGGGTCTCCGCCGAAGAAGAAAACGCGAATGGGTTCTCCACTGCTGCGCCGCAGATTCTCGAAGAGGTCGCTGCCAGCGACCCGCTCAGGCAGTCGAAGTCCTAGGAGTCGCGCTAACCAAAGCAGCGGAGCTCCGTCGGCGAAAAAGGCATCAGAGCGCAAGACGGCGTCGGCGAAAGCCGCGTCTCGATTGGCTTCCGCAAGGAAGTTCACGTTCGGTGTGGCAAAGATCAGCTGTCCATCGGCTTCGAGCCCCCGATCAATCATCAAGATCGCTTGGCGCATCGAAACGCAGTCTATCGGCAGGCCGAAAATCCATGCACGAGTGGGGGCGGCGGCCTGTGCAGGGTTGATCACGGTTTACTGTGGGGAAAGCGGGCGTTGCTCGAGGCAAACGAACCGGCGATGGTCCGCTTCATGGCTGAGACCAAGACGCGAACGTTCGGCTCCAGAACCATGCTGTCGTGATCGCCTGGTACTTCAGTAACGTCAACGCGAGAGGCGTAGGGCGTCCAGCCGTTGTCGCGATGCAGCGGAACGCGATCGCGGTTGAGCAATCGACCTCCGGACAAACGATAGCGGATGTCGAGCTTCGGTCGGTACAGAGCGATCTCGACAGGGATAGGTTGAAGTGCATAACGGCGTAGTGCGCGAAGGAACGCTTCGCCGATATTGTGCGAGTGGAACTGGGCTCGCTGCTGGGGTCCTTCCTGCAGGTCTGCCTGACGCTGCTGCGCCAAGTGTTGTACAGACTCGCGGCGATTTCGCAACTTTCTACGAAGATACTCTAGCCCCTCTCGCTTGAACCCTTGATGAAGCATACTGATCTTGTCAAGCGAGGAGAGTTCCGGGAACTCCGGTACTGGTGTGTCTAGCATCACCAGCTTCTGAATCCGCTCGCCGTCTGCGAGAAGCTGCCTCGCCATCTCGTATGCCGTCACGCCGCCGCCCGAGAACCCACCCAGCAGGTAAGGCCCCTGCGGCTGCACCATGCGGATCTCTGCGACGTAATCCCGCGCCATTTCTTCGAAAGTCTCGTGCGGCTCGAGGTCGCCGTACAGGCCACGGGCCTGCAGCGCGTAGAACGGACGCTCCTCGCCTAGCAGATGGGCGAGAGGGCTGAGGTTCAGCACGTTGCCGAACATGCCAGCCACCACGAAGAGTGGCGTGCGGTCGCCAACCTGGCCGCTGTGCATGGGCACAAGGTGGCGGTACTTCAGAGCAGACCCCTTGGCTGGTTTCGCGGGGCCGCCATCCGTACCCGTAGATGTCGTCGCGCCTGCTAGCTCCGGGGACTCACTGCGAATCAGGTCGCCGAGCGCGGCAATGGTCGGCGATTGCATCAGCACCGACATCGGCAGATCGACGTTGAACTTGTCGGAGATCTCGTTGAACAGTCGCACGGCGATCAACGAGTGCCCTCCGAGGTCGAAGAAACTGTCGCGGATGCCAACACCTTCGACGCCGAGCAACTTGCCCCACAACTCCGCCAGCTGGGTCTCGAGTTCGTCGCGTGGTGCCTCGAAGTCGCTGTCAAGCTGCGGTCGCGAGAAGCGGGTGTCGGAGCTTGCCGTGGCGGCTTTACTGATCGATTCGATCTGCCGCGTCAGCGCTGAGAGATCCATCGACGAAACGACCAGTGTCGAGGGCAGCGTTTTCGCAGCAAGGGCGGTGCGCAGTGCACGCACGCCGCTCTGGGCATCGATGCCCTGCGATACGTTGTGCTGCAGCGCGAGTTCCCCGGGTGACAAGGGCTTCGTCTTCTCGCTGACGGGCGCACCCTCGGCCGTGGTTGCGGGAGTCACGCCGCTCTTGGGGGCCGCGAGCACGCCATCGATCCGGCGCAGGGTCAGCTGATCGACTTCGACCAGCACCTTGCCGTGTGGGTCGGCGATGACGATGTCGAATGCCACGACGCCATTCTGCGGGGCGCTTGAGGCCGAAAGCTTCAGCCAGCTGACCACTTCGGCGGTCAACGGCGCATGGCAGCGGAAGCCGCGATACATCAGCGGTGCCCAGAGGTTGGACGTGACCTCCTGTTCCGCGTAACCCGGAATCAGGTCCATCGCGCAGCCGGTCGCAATGTCGAGCAGGCCCGGATGCAGGCCGAACTGCGCGAGTTCGGCCACGAACTCCGCCGGCAGCTGTAGATGGGCGACGGCCTCACTCGCGCCCAGTGAAAGCTTCTTCAGCGGGCGGAAGCGTGGGCCGAATCGCAGGTGGTCTTCTTGCCTCGAGCGCAGGAAGCTCGAGCCTCCTGCGACCTGCTGCTTGCGCATGCATCGCGCTTCGATGTCACTGATCGGCAGCGCCCCAGGAGCGTCGCCGGAGCCACGGCCAACTCGTGCGCTGGCACAGATCTGCCACTGGTTCTGGCTGTCGATTGCGCCCGGCGCGCGGGCGTAGATGTCGGCCTCCCAGCGCCGTTCGTCGCCCTTCAGGCGCAAACGGAAGCTGCGCGGCGCGCCGTCGGGCACGAACAGGGGGTTCTGGAACAGCAGGTTGCTGAGCTGCCAACCGGTGCCAGCGCCGAGTTCAGCGAGGCCTCCGCGAATCAGTTCGAGGTAGCCCGTGCCGGGCAGCAGTGCCTCGCCATGGGCCAGCCGGTGTTCATCGATGACCCAATCGTCCTCGGCTGAAAGCTTGCCCTCGAACCAGTGCACCGCGTCGACGCCGTCCCGCGCGGAAAGATGCCGCGAGAACAATGGATGGCGCGGCTCGTGCGCCGTTGCATTGCCACGGTCTATGTCGAGCGCCTGCGCGTCTGCGGCAGCGCCCGAACCGGTGTCGACCATGCCGACACCCTTCCAGACGCCCCAGTTCAGTGCGATGACCGGGTAGGGGCGGTCGCCGCGCCGCGCATCGGCGAAGGCGTTCAGGAAGGAATTGGCGCCGACGTAGTCCACCTGGCCTTGCGGCGCGATGAACGAACTCGTCGACGAGAACAGCAGCATGAAGTCGAGCGGCGACTTGGCGAACACTTCGTCGAGCACCAGCGTGCCCCAGACCTTCGCCGAGAACACTTCCTCGATGTCGCGCTGGCTCTTGAGCTGGATCAGGTTGTCGCGGATCACGCCGGCGGCGTGGAACACGCCGTTGACTTCGCCGAACGCCGCGCGCACCTCAGCGACGACTTCATGCATGCGCTCGGCCACGGTGACGTCGGCCGCAAGCGGCAGCACCTGCGCCCCCAACGCTTCGAGCTGGCGGATGCGCTCGATGCTGCGCGAGATCGAATCGTCGGCGCCGTTCTGCGTGATCCAGTCGTTCCAGTCGTTGCGCTGCGGCAGGGGCGTGCGCGCGAGCAGCACGAGCTTCGCGCGGTACTCGCGCGCGAGCCATTCGGCGAGCACGCCGGCAATGCCGCCGAGACCGCCGGTGATGACGTAAACGCCTTGCTGCCGCAGTCGCGGCTCATCCGCCGTGCCGTGGCGCGCATCGCCCCATTTCGCGATATGGCGCTGCCAGCGCACGCCATCGCGCCAGGCAAAAACGCCGCTACCGGGCGCTGCGCCGATCTCTGCTTCCAGAGCAGCGAGGGCGGCGCCGGGCTCGCGCGTCGGCGGAGTCTTGCGGCGCTTCGCATCGACCAGCGGCAGCGACACATCGACAAACCGGCACTGGATGTTCGGAAACTCGCGCGGAATGACAGCGACCGGGCCCAGCGCGGTGGCCTTGTCGGGATACGGCGCGGCTTCATCGGCAACGCGCAGCAGCCCGCTACCGGCGACGATGAACTGGATCTGCTTCTCGAGCACGCCGGCTTTGCCCAGCGCCTGCGCCAGATGGAACAGCGAGTAGAAGCCGTACTCCTGGTTACGGTGCAGGAAGGTGGATCCTGGCCGGAAGCTCTGATCCCAGGTCAGCAGCCAGGTGTGCAGCGCGTAGTCCGGCAGGCGGTTCGAATCAGAAAGCGCTTCGATCAGTTCGCCATAGCCGACGCCGCCGGCCTCGGGTGCGATCGTGAACGTGTTGTCGTCGATCTGCGTGAAGGTGTCGCCCGACAGCACAGTGATCACTGTGTCGCCGCGCGCGCGCAGCCGCTCGACGAGGCCATCGGCCACGGGTTCACGGGTCTGGAACACGAGCCATGTGGCCGGCGCCTCGCGGGTCTCGAGCACGCCCTGTTGCACCCAGCGTGGAGTGCGGAACCAGTCCTCGATCTCGGCCAGACGCATCGGCCGCTCGTCGGCTGGCGCCGCATGCACGGACGAACTGCCAGGCGCGATCCAGTAACTCTGGTGCTGGAACGGATAGGTCGGCATCGGCACGCGGCGGCGCGGCGTAGTCCACAGGGCTTCGAGCTTGACCGGCACGCCGACCGCCCAGAGCCGCGCCGTCACGGCGCGCAGATAGACGTCGTCGCCGGAGGTGTCGTCCGGATGACGCAACGATGAGAACACACGCTGCGCCGGCGCCTTCGGGTTCTGGCGCACGAACGAACCCAGAATGTTGCCAGGGCCGACCTCGAGGAACACGCGGTCGTCCGACTCAAGCAGGGTGTCGACGTTGGCTGCGAACAGCACAGTGTTGCGCAGGTGCTCGACCCAGTACTCCGGGTCGCGCGCGCGCGCCGGCGGCAACCACTGGCCCGTGCGGTTCGAGACGATCGGCAGCTTCGGCTCGCCGAGCTTGATGCTGCGCAGGTAGTCGCGGAAGCGACCGAGGATGCCCTCGAGCATCCGCGAGTGCGCTGCAATGTTGATGCGCACACGCTGAGAGTCGATGCCCTGTGCCGCAAGCCGCGCGGCAAGCTGGTCGATCAGTGGCGCCGGACCCGAGGCGACCGACAGCTGCGGGCTGTTCGAGGTCGCGAGATCGAGGTCGTTGCCCAGCAGCGGCTTGAGCTCCGCGGCGGGCATCGAGACGCTCAGCATCGCGCCTTCGGGCACCTCGTCCATCAACTGCCCACGCAGCAGCACGAGCCCGAGCGCATCCTCGAAGTTGAAGACGCCAGCGACACAGGCTGCCGTGTTCTCGCCCATGCTGTGGCCGACGACGGCCGCCGGCGTCACACCATAGTGTTCCCACAGTTTGGTCAGCGCATGGCCGATCAGGAAGATCAGCGGCAGTTGTACCGACGGCTTGTTCAGCTCGATGAGCGTCGCGTCACGCACGGCCGCTTCGGCCAGGAACACGGGCGCAAGATCCACCTTGTGTCGCTCGCGCAGCAGCTTGAAGCCCCGGTCCATCTGCTCGCGGAACACGGGCTCGCTGCCGTACAGGCCGCGGCCCATCTGGAAGTACTGCGCGCCGCCGCCCGGATACATGAACACGAGAGACGGACGATCGAGTTCGAGCGCGTGATTGAACACGCGGCGCGCATCGCCGTTCTCGAGCAGCCCAGCCGCTTCTTCGTGGCTGGCTGCCGCGAGCACGCGGCGCTGCTCGAAACCGTTGCGGCCCTGCATCAGCGTCCAGGCGATGTCGGCCAGCGGCACGTTCTGGTTGGCGCGCAGC
>JBIITU010000223.1:0-5729 GCA_044340335.1 Steroidobacteraceae bacterium | reverse complement strand
TCCGCGAGTGCCACGGAGCGCGCTTCGTTGCGCGCGGCACGGTGTCGCCACAAACCCATGATCGCGATCGTCCAGACGACGAAGATCGCGACCGTGCCATCGTGCAGCGACTGCCAGTGGTTAGGTTCGCGCTCGGCAAACTCGATGCGGGCAACGATCAGCAGCGACGCCAGCGCCGCGATCGACAACGTGATGGACGCGCGCGCGGCCCACAGGCTGGCGATGACCGCCAGCAGATAGACGGCACCGCCGACCTGCTCGCGCGGCAGGTCGAACGTGGCCGTGAAGATCGCGATGCACAGGCTGGCAGACAGTGCGGCAACCCACATGTCCTGCAGTGTCCACGGCCGGTGGCTCGCGTCCGGACGAGACCTGCGCCTCCCCGCCAGCATCGCACCGAGCCCGATCAGCAGCGACCCCGCCAGCGACACGTACAGATACCACCGCTCGTAGCGGGCGCGCTGCGCCTCCAGCGGTCCACGCACGGGAATCGCGACGATCAGCACGTCGCCCTGCCCGTTTGCGTAGGCGGAGCTCAGCCAGTAGACGTGCCCGTTCAAGTGCACCCGACGCAGTGTCTGCGGCCGACTGGAAGCTCGCAGCCGAGCCTCCTCGTTGGAGAACAGCCCGACGCCGTCCCGCGGGTTGGCCCAGCCGACGCGCATGCCGTCTGCGCGCGCGTACGGCGGACGGCTGCCATCCGGACGCGGGTACTGGGCCGCGACGGCATCCGCGCGCGGCGCCAGCGCCAGTTCGATCAGGCTGTCCGAGCGATTCTGCATCCATGCGAGCAGCAGCAGCATCAGCACCAGGTACAGGCTGAACAGCGACAACAGCACGATCTCGCGGGACAGCAGCCGTAGGCGGCTCAGCAGCGCGTGTGGGGCGATCGACGTCATGGTTCCCGTGCAGGTGACAGAATGCGCACGCGAGGCGCCCCGCAGGACTCTCGCTTGCAGGTCATCGTCCTGGCGCCGGCGACCTTGATAGCGGCCGCTAGCCACCCGAGTCGGGGTGCTGCCACACGGTGACGCGCGTCACAGTCTCTGGCCGCTGGGTCGAGGCGCGGGCGCGGCAGCCGATACACGAGTCGAGCAAATGGCTGGAGTGGGGCGCGTTTTGGCAGCAGCGATCGGTCAACCGGGTACCACGAAGGTGCTGATCGTCGACGACTCACCAGTCGAGCGTGCCCTGTTGCAGAAGCTGCTCGGTCGCGATCCTGGCATCGAGGTGGTCGGCGTCGCTGCGGGCGCCGATGAGGCCCGCGAGCGCATCAAGGCCCTCAACCCCGACGTCCTGACGCTCGACATCCAGATGCCTGGCATGGATGGCCTGCAATTCCTGCGGCACCTGATGCGGTTGCGGCCGATGCCGGTGATCATGTGTTCCTCGAGCACCGAGAAGGATGCCGATGTCACGCTCGAGGCGCTCGAGATCGGTGCCTTCGACTTCGTGACCAAACCGCCCCGGATCGAAGCCGCCGCGCTGACGGAGTTCGCAGGTCGCCTGATCGGCAAGATCCGTGTAGCCGCCAAGCGGGCCGCGCGGGCGAGGGCGGATGGGAGCGGCAGTGCGTCGCCGCAGTTGCGCGTGCAACCGGACCGTGTCACTGCCGAACCTGACTCTGCCCCCCGTAGCGGCAGGGAGACGGCCGATCTGTCCCTGGTGGTGCCCGCGCTCCGTGGCGGGCCGGTGGCGCGCCGCGGAGTGCCACTGATCGCGATCGGTTCGTCGACGGGTGGGCCGGAGGCGTTGCACCGGGTGGTCGTGCCGCTGCCGGCTGACGCGCCCCCGGTCGTGATTGCCCAGCACATCCCTGCCGGTTTCACCAAGGCGCTGGCCGCGCGCCTCGATCGGCACGCCGAGCTCGCGGTGCGTGAAGCCGTTGACGGCGAGGTGCTGCAACCGGGGACCGTCTATGTCGCGCCCGGAGGCCAGCATCTGATCGTCGAACTGGTCGACGGCGCGCTGCGCGCGCGCCTCTCCACCGCACCGCAGGTGAACTACAGCCGACCCAGCGTCGACGTGCTGTTCCGTTCCGTGGCGCAGACCGTCGGGCCGGATGCCATCGGGGTGCTGCTGACCGGCATGGGTGCTGACGGCGCGCAGGGCCTGCTGGAGATGCGCGAGGCGGGTGGCCGCACCGTCGTGCAGGACGAGGCCACCAGCCTGGTGTGGGGCATGCCGGGATCAGCGTACCGACTGGGGGCAGCGCAGGAGGTCAAGCCGCTGGACGAGATCGTGCCCACCGTCACCGCGTGGCTGCCTCGCAGCCGCCGCCACTGACGCCCGCCGCAGGGCCTTCAAGTCAGGTATCGTTTCCGCTCCTGAAACGCGGGAGCGGACATGATTTCCAGGCGTTCTTTCATCGAGGCCGCCACGCTGGCCAGTGGTGGCCTGCTGATCGGCTGTCGCAGCCTCGAACCTGGCGACGGCCCGGTTGCATCGAACGCAGCAGCGGCCGCCGTTCCGGCTGCGCCTGCCGTGTTCAGCCTGTACCTCGAGATCACGCCGGATGGCCTGGTCCATATCGTCACGCCGCAGTCCGAGATGGGTCAGGGCATCCACGACGGTCTGCCGCGCATTCTGGCCGAAGAGCTCGACGCCGACTGGGCGGATGTCCGCGTGCGCATGCCCTGGTCCGACGACGGCTTCATCAATCCGACCACGAAGCGGCACCGCACGGCGAACAGCGAATCGACGATGGTCTACTTCGAGCCGCTGCGCCGCTTGGGCGCGGCGGCCCGCGAAATGCTCGTGGCCGCGGCCGCTGCCCGGTGGAAAGTACCAGTCGCCGAGTGCCGCACAGCGACTTCGCGCGTGCTGCACGAGGCCAGTGGCCGCAGCGCGAGCTACGGCGAACTGGCGCTCGCGGCGGCGGCGCTGCCGGTGCCTGAGTCGCCGCGCCTGAAGCCCCGCGAGGAGTGGACCCTGATCGGGCGCTCGCTGCCGCGTACCGATACGCCGCCGAAGACGGACGGCTCGCTGCAGTTTGGCCTGGATGTGCGCCTGCCCGACATGCTTTACGCGGTGCTGCGACGCGCGCCCGCCGTGGTGTCGCGCGTGGTGCGCTTCGACCGTGATGCCGCGCTGGCGTTGCCCGGTGTTGTCGATGCCTTCGACCTTGCGGATGGCGTGGCGGTGGTGGCGCAGTCGACCTGGCAGGCCATGCGAGCAGCCGAACAGCTCGACGTGGAGTTCGACACGTCAGGGGCGGCGGGCGCCGATTCCGACGCCATGCGCGCACGGATGCTCGCTGCGCTGGACGAGGACGGCGCTGCCAAACCGGGTCGTCCGGCGTTCGGCCTGCCGCCATACTCGCGCGATGCGACGCTGGCGGCGCTGGCGGCCGCACCGCAGCGGCACGAGTGGACCTACGAAGTACCTTTCCTTGCGCATGCGGCGCTCGAGCCGCTGTGCGCGACGGTGCTGGTGACCGACACGCGCTGCGAAGCCTGGGTGCCGTCGCAGCAACCAGATCGCGCCCGCGACGCACTGGCGCAGATCACTGGCCTGCCGCGCGAGCAGTGTCGCGTGAACATCAATTTCCTCGGCGGCGGATTCGGGCGCAAGTGGGAGATCGACTACGTGCGCCAGGCTGCGGAGATTGCCGCCAGGGTCAAGGGTCGCCCGGTCAAGCTGACCTGGACGCGCGAGCAGGATCTGCGCCACGACCGCTTCCGACCCGCGCATATCGCGCGAACCCGTGTCGGCCTGGATCGCGACGGGCGCATCCTGGCGATGCACAGCCGCACGACGGGCATCAGCATGTGGAAGTACCAGCGGCGTCCGCCGATGGGTGCCTTCGGTGACATGTTCTCGACCGGGCTGCTGATCAACGACCGCTACGATTTCGACAACAAGTACGTCGACGTCGTCGACACCGACTTTCCGATCCCGGTGGGCACGTGGCGTTCGGTGTCACAGTCGATGAACACGTTTTTTTCCGAGAGCGCGATCGACGATGTCGCGGCGACGACACGCCAGGATCCGCTCGCGTTGCGCCTGGCGCTGCTCGGCAGCGAGCCGCGCGGCCAGGCAGTGCTGCGGCTGCTTGCGGAGAAATGCGGCTGGAATGTCCCGCTGCCGCGCGGCCGGGGCCGCGGCATTGCCTATGGCATCGGCTATGGGGCGTACTGCGCGCAGGTCGTCGAGGTGACGGTACGCGGCAAGTCGGTGCACATCGACCGCATCGTCTGTGTTTTCGATTGCGGCACGATGGTCGATCCGCGTGCCGTGGAAGCCCAGGTGTCCGGCGGCATCGTCTGGGGATTGTCGGCGGCGCGTGACGGTCGCATCACCTTCGAACTCGGCAGCGCTCGCGAGAGCAATTTCCACGACTCGCCGATCCTGCGCATCAACGAGACCCCGCCCATCGAGGTGCATCTGGTCCACAATGCCTACCCGTCGGGCGGCTGCGGCGAGGCCAGCGTCCCGCCCGTGGCACCCGCACTGGCGAGCGCGATCCATGCGGCCACCGGTCAGCGACCGCGCCGGCTGCCACTCGTCGATGCGGGCTACGAATTCATCTGACGCGGTAAGGAGACTCCAATGATGCCAGCACAGCAGCGGGCTGCGGCGCTACGCGTTGCCTGCATGGTCCTGGGTATGACAGCCATGGCGTCGGTCGCCGTCGCCGCAGCCAAGGACGCACCGCGCATCCTGCGCACCGAGGCCCACAGTGTCGCGGTGCATACGGTTGCGGGCGGGCTCAAGGGCCCGTGGGGCTTTGCGCTGCTTCCGGGTGGCGACATCCTGGTGACGGAGAAGGCCGGCACACTGCGGGTGATACGCAAGGGCCGCTTGCTCGCCACTGCCGTCGAGGGCGTGCCCGCCGTGGTGGCGCGCGGGCAGGGGGGGCTGCTCGATGTCGCGGCCCATCCGCAATTCGCGCGCAACCAACTGGTTTACCTGACCTACTCCGCAGCCGCGCCGGGCGGCGCGACCGAGACAGGCACCGAAGTCGCGCGCGGGCGCTTCGAATGCGCCGGCGAACGCTGCGCGCTGCGCGATGTGCAGGTGCTGTTCCGTCAGCAGCCCAAACTCGGCACGGCGTTCCATTTCGGATCACGACTCGTCTGGGCGCGTGACGGATCGCTGTACGTCACGCTCGGTGACCGCGGCAACCAGGAGCTGTCGCAACAACTCGACAACCATATCGGCAAGGTGCTGCGAATCGATGACAGCACCGGTGCCGCGGCCACTGGCAATCCTTTCGAGCAGCAGTCCGGCGCGCGCGCCGAGATCTTCAGCTACGGCAATCGCAACGTGCAGGGTGCAGCGCTGCATCCGGTGACCGGCAAGCTGTGGGCGCATGAGCACGGACCGCGCGGCGGCGACGAGCTCAACATCATCGAGGCTGGGCGCAACTACGGCTGGCCGGTCATCACGTTCGGCCGGACCTACGATACCAACGCCGCCATCGGCGAGGGCACGGAGCGCGCCGATGTCGCGAAAGCGCAGCGCACCTGGGTGCCCTCGGTCGCGCCCTCGGGCCTGGCGTTCTATCGCGGCGACGCGTTCCCGAAGTGGCGCGGCAACCTGTTCATGGGCACGCTGCGCGAGCAACGGTTGATCCGCCTCACGCTCGATGGCGATCAGGTCGTCGGCGAAGAGCGCATCGAAGGCCTGGGGCGGATTCGTTCGGTCGCCGTCGACGCGGGCGGCGAGGTCTACGTGCTGTCGGAATCAGCCGGCGCCCTGTACCGCCTCGCGCCCGCCCGCTGACG
>JBIITU010000222.1:0-5751 GCA_044340335.1 Steroidobacteraceae bacterium | reverse complement strand
CTTCAAAGCACGGTCATGACCGCGACGAAGTGACAGGCGACCCCGGCGACGACGAACAGATGCCACAGCACGTGGGTGTAGCGGCGCGACTTCCAGGCGTAGAACGGCACGCCGGCCGTGTAGCAGAGTCCGCCAGCCGCGATCCAGGCCAGCGTGTCGGCATCCAGCGCATTCCATAGCGGCTTGATCGCGACGATGCCGACCCAGCCGAGCAGCAGGTACAGGGCCGTCGACAGGCGGGGATAGCGAAATCGCAACAGCACTTTGGCGATGATCCCGCCGAGCGCGATCGCCCACACTGCGGCGAGCAGGGCGAAGCCGGCCGTACCGCCCAGTACCCCCGCCGCGAACGGGGTGTAGGTGCCCGCAATCAGCAGGAAGATCGCTGCATGATCCAGCAGGCGCCAGCGCTGGCGCGCCTCCGGGGCGGTGCTTCGGTGGTAGATCACTGAGGCGGCGAACATCAGCAGGGCCGTGGCGCTGAAGGTGATCGCGCCGGCCAGGCGCCACCCTGACTCGACACTGGCTGCCTTCCACAGCAGCCAGGGTATCGACGTCGCGGTGGCGATCAGGCCGATCAGGTGCGTGAGGCTGTGCCAGCGTTCCTCGGCGGCGGTGTAAGGTGCGGGGCTGGCACTGGAGTCCGGCATTGGTCCCAGCATAGGCCATAACGGAGTGGACAGCGGAAGCTACTGACTGGCTGGGTCTGTCCAGACTGCGTATGTTGAGGCTGTTTGTCTCCACGGAAGGTCTGCATGGTATCGATCGAACGACCCGGGTCGCGTAGCGGCAGGGCTGGTCTTGCTGCGGGTGTCTGTGCCTGCATGCTGCTCGTCGCCTGTGGCCGTGGCGACGGCACGGCGCCCGAAGCGAAGGCGAGTCTGACGGTCACGGCGGGTCAGCCGGAAAGCCGGTCCATCGTGCTTGATGTCGTCGCGTCCGGCTCGGTCGCGGCCTGGCAGGAGATGTCGCTGGGGGTCGAGGTGGCCGGTCATCGGGTCGAGCGCGTGCTCGTCGAGGTCGGTGATCGTGTCCGTGCCGGTCAGGCGTTGCTGCAACTGGATACCCGCACCCTGCAGGTCGACCTGCGACGTGCCGAAGCGGGGTACGCGCAGGCGCGTGCCAACCTGGATCTCGCGACCGCGGGCGCGACGCGTGGCGCGACGCTGCTCGAGCGCCAGCTGATCTCCCAGAGCAACTTCGATGAGCTGCGCTCGGCGCGCGCTGCCGCAGAGGCGCAGTTGCAGAGCGCGGCCGCGGAGCGCGATGCGGCGCGGTTGCGCCTGTCCTATGCAACGCTGCGGGCGCCCGATGCGGGCGTGATTTCCGGCCGCGTCGTGCAGCCGGGGCAGATCGTCGCCAGCGGCGTCGAGCTGCTGCGCCTGATTCGCCAGGGCCGCCTCGAATGGCGCGCCGAACTCGCGGAAGCCGACCTCGTGCGCGTCACCCCGGGTGCGAATGTCTGGGTCCGGGCTCCTGATGGAACCGATGTCGCCGGCAAGGTGCGGGCGATCTCGCCAGCGCTCGACGTTGCGTCACGCACGGCATTGATCTATGCGGACCTGCCTGCGCCCGGCGCGCTGCGCGCCGGCATGTTCGCCGAAGGGCGCATTGCGCTCGGCAGCGTGCAAGCACGGGTGCTGCCGCGCGAGGCCGTCGTCGTTCGCGACGGCTACAGCTACGTGTTCGTGCTTGGTGCGGACTCGCGTGTGTCGCAACGCCGCGTCGACGCCGCGCCAGCGAACGCCGACATCGTGCCCATTCGCTCGGGACTGAAGGACGGGGAGAGCGTCGCGGTGCGCGGCGCGGGCTTCCTCAGCGACGGCGATCTGGTGCGCGTCGTAGACCCGGCCGTGGCCGAGACGGGCGACGGCAACGCTGCACCCGCGCGTGCTCCGCAGGCGGCGCCGCGCTCATGAACGTTTCGCTGTGGGGCATCCGCAACCCACTGGGCGCCGCGCTGGTGTTCGTGGTGCTCTGCATCGCGGGCATCTACGGCTGGCGGCAACTGCCGATCTCTTCGCTGCCGGACATCGCGCTGCCCGAAGTGCGCGTCACGGTGAACCTTGCCGGTGCCACGCCGACGCAACTGGAGACCGACGTCACGCGGCGTATCGAGGATGCGGTGGCGAGCATCTCGGGAATCGACAGCATTCGCTCGCAGATCAACGAGGGCGTGTCGGTCACCCGCATCGAGTTCGAGCTGGGCCGCGACCTGAATGATGCGCTGGATCAGGTGCGCGATGCGGTCAGTCGCGTCCGGCCCGAACTGCCGACCGACATCGACGAGCCACAGGTGGCGCGCATCAATCTGAATGGGCCGACGCTGCTGGCCTATGTCGTCGAGTATCCGCGGCTGCCGCTCGACGAGCTGTCGTGGTTTGTCGACGACACGGTCACGAAGGCGTTGTTCGGCGTACAGGGCGTGGGCAGCGTGACCCGCAACGGTGGCGTCGAGCGCGAGGTCCGCATCAACCTGCGGCCGGAAGCGCTGCAGTCGTTTGGCGTCACGGCCGGCACGATTTCCGGCCAGCTCGCGCGGCTGCAGCTGGAGAGATCGGGCGGGCGCGCGGAAGAGGGTGGTTCCGAGCAGTCGGTCCGAACCGTCGCGACGGTGCGTTCGGCGGCGGACCTTGCCAACTATCCGATCTTCCTGCCGGATGGCCGCAGCGTGCGGCTTGCGTCCCTCGCGTCCGTCGAAGACGGCGCGGCGCTGCCGCGCAACGCGGCGCTGCTCAATGGCAAGCCGGCGGTTGCCGTGTCGATCAACCGCACCCGGGGCATGAGCGAAGTGGCGGTCGGCAACGGCGTACGCGCTGCGGTGTCGCAGCTGGAGGCCGCGCATCCCGGGTTGCGTTTCGTCGAGGTGTCCTCGTCGGTCGAGCAGGCACAGGCGTCATACAACGCATCGATGTGGATGTTGGCCGAGGGCGCGCTGCTCGCCGTGCTGGTGGTCTGGTGGTTCCTTCGCGACTGGCGCGCGACCTGGATCTCGGCGCTGGCGCTGCCGCTTTCCATGGTCCCCACCTTTGCGGTGATGCACTGGTTCGGATTCAGCCTGAACCTGTTGTCGCTGCTGGCGCTGGCGGTCGTGATCGGCATCCTGGTGGACGATGCCATCGTCGAGGTCGAGAACGTCGCGCGGCATCGCGCGATGGGCAAGACCCCGATGCAGGCTGCGATCGACGCGTCGGATGAAATCGGCATCGCAGTCATCGCCACTTCGACGACGCTGGCCGCGGTGTTCATCCCCGTCGCCTTCCTGCCGGGCGTCACCGGCAAGTTCTTCCGCGAGTTCGGCTGGACTGCCGCCGCAGCGGTGCTGTTCTCGCTGCTGGTGGCGCGACTGCTGACGCCGATGCTCGCGGCCTACTTCATGAAGGGGCAGCCGCGCTCGGCTGCCGACACTCCGTTGATGCTCTGGTACCTCGGCTGGGTCCGCAAGGCGATCGAGCACCGGCGGATCACGGTGGCGCTCGCCGCGGCGAGCTTCGTGCTGTCGCTGGCGCTGATTCCCTTCATTCCCGCCACCTTCGTTCCGGCCTCGGAGTCTTCGCGCGTGCAGTTGCAGGTGGAACTGCCGCCGGGTTCGCGCCTCGACGACAGTCTCCGCGCTGCGGAGGACGTGCGCCGCCTGCTCGCGCGGATGCCGGAGATCGACAGCGTCTATACGGGGATCGGCGCGTCGGGCGGCGGTGGTCACAGCGGCGGCAGCCTGAACCTGCCCGAAGTGCGCACGGCGTCGATGACGCTGCAGTTCCGCACGGACGTCGACAAGTCCACCCAGCAGCTCGAGGACGAGATCCGCCAGCGTCTGCGCGACGTGCCGGGAGTCCGGATCAGCTTCACATCCGGCGGGCCCGGTTCACAGCTGCAGCTGGTGCTCGCCGGCAAGGACGCGGCCGCGTTGCAGAGCACTGCGAATGAACTTGCAGCCGGGATACGCGCCATTCCCGGGATCGGCAACGTCACGTCATCGGCCTCGTTGCTGCGGCCCGAGATCGTCATCGAGCCCGACGCGGCCCGCGCGGCCGATATGGGCGTATCGACCGTCGACATTGCGGACGCGGCCCGGATCGCCACCAGTGGCGATATCCGGCAGCGTCTCGCGAAGCTCAACCTGGCCGATCGGCAGATTCCCATACGCGTGCAGATCGACGAGGCGGCGCTTGGCGACCGCTCCGTGCTGTCGCTGCTGCGGGTCAACGGCAAGAACGGCCCGGTACCCCTCTCAGCTGTCGCGACGATCCGCGAGGGCAGCGGGCCTTCCACGATCAACCGCTACAACCGCGAGCGCAACGTCACGGTCAGCGCCGAACTCAACGGGCTGCCGCTGGGCGAGGTGCAGGGCAAAGTGAATCGCCTCGATGTCATGGCCAAGCTGCCGCCAGGCGTGCGGGTGTTGCCCGCCGGCGATTCCGAGGCTTTCCGCGAGCTGTTTGTCGGCTTCGCCTTCGCGATGCTGACCGGCGTGCTGTGCGTCTATGTCGTCCTGTTGCTGCTGTTCAACAGCGTCTCGCAGCCGATCACGATTCTCTCCGCCGTGCCGTTGTGCGGCGGCGGCGCGTTCGGCGCTCTGCTGCTCTTTGGCTTCGAGCTGTCGGTCCCGTCGCTGATCGGACTGCTGCTGCTGACAGGCATCGCCACCAAGAATTCGATCCTGATTGTCGACTACGCGATCATTGGCGAGCGCGACCTTGGGCTGTCGCGAATGGACGCGGTCGTCGATGCCTGCCGCAAGCGCGCCAGGCCCGTGATCATGACGACCATCGCGATGGGTGCCGGCATGCTTCCCATCGCCCTCGGGCTGGGCGCGGATGCCAGTTTCCGCTCACCGCTCGGTGTGTCGGTGATCGGCGGTCTGATCACCTCCACGGTGCTGTCGCTGGTCGTCGTTCCGGCCGTCTACATCTCCGTGGCTCGGATCACCGACCGGATCAAGGGGCGCCGCCGTAGCGTGCGAGCACCTGCTGCGCCGCTGCCTGACCCGTCTCCACGATCGTGATCAGATCGCGGTCGGCGCGGGCGATGAAGCCTTCGTCGACCAGGTAATCCCAGTCGATCACCCGCCGCCAGTACTCGCTGCCGACCAGCACTATCGGTATGCGCTCGATCTTGCCGGTCTGCACCAGCGTCAGCGCCTCGAACAGTTCGTCGAGCGTGCCGAACCCGCCCGGAAAGGCGACCAGCGCGCGCGCCCGCATCATGAAGTGCAGCTTGCGCAATGCGAAGTAGTGGAACTGGATGCTCCAGGCCGCGGGCAGGTAGGGATTGGGTTTCTGTTCGTGCGGCAGCTCGATGTTGAAACCCAGCGTGATTTCGCCGCGTTCCGCGGCGCCGCGGTTGGCCGCCTCCATGATGCCCGGCCCACCGCCGGTCGCGACCACGAACTCGCGGCACTCGGGTCCGCCGCAACGGGCCGCCAGCAACCCTGCAAGCTGCCGTGCCTCGTCGTAGTACCTGGACCACTTTGCGAGCACCGGCTGCGTCTCCTGCGCAAGCTGCTCGGGCGAGGGAATGCGAGCACTGCCCCAGACCACTACGGTGGAGTGGATATTGGCGCTCTGCAGCTTGACCTCGGCGCGCAGGTACTCGAGCAGCAGGCGCGCGGGCCGGGCTTCGTCGCTGGCCAGGAACGCGAGATCGTGCTCGGCCAGGCCGTCTGTCGCGGGGTGCTGTCCGAGTTCGACCGGCGTCATGAATAGACGACGACGCTGCGGATCGACTCGCCGGAGTGCATCAGGTCGAAGG
>JBIITU010000221.1:0-5765 GCA_044340335.1 Steroidobacteraceae bacterium | reverse complement strand
GTAAATCCGCTTGCCGAGCGTCGCTTCCTCGGGCTCCTGCATGCCCCAATCGGGGTCCACGATCAGGAAACTGCGCGTCAGCACGAAGCTTTCCGCGTGCAGCGCGCAGATGTCGGGCGCGCGCCGGCTGCGCATCGCGGCATCCGCCGCGTCCATGAACTCGACCACCGCAGCCTCATCGAGGCTGCGGCGGCCGCAGCCGCCGACCAACACGGCGGCTGCGAGCAGCAGCGCGACTGCGGCGCGCATGCTCAGCGCTTCATCGCCTCGAAGAAGTCCGAATTGGTCTTCGTGTCCTTCATCTTGTCGAGCAGGAACTCGATCGCCGCGAGCTCGTCCATCGGGTGCAGCAGCTTGCGCAGGATCCAGATCTTGGCGAGTTCGCCCGAATCGGTGATCAGCTCTTCCTTGCGCGTGCCCGAACGGTTGATGTTGATCGACGGGAACACGCGCTTCTCCGCGATGCGCCGATCGAGGTGGATTTCGCTGTTGCCGGTGCCCTTGAATTCCTCGTAGATGACGTCGTCCATCTTCGAGCCGGTGTCGATCAGCGCCGTCGCGAGGATGGTCAGCGAGCCGCCCTCCTCGATGTTGCGCGCCGCGCCAAAGAAGCGCTTGGGGCGCTGCAGCGCGTTCGCGTCGACACCACCGGTGAGCACCTTGCCGGAGCTCGGCACGACGGTGTTGTAGGCGCGCGCGAGACGGGTGATCGAATCGAGCAGGATCACGACATCCTTCTTGTGCTCGACCAGGCGCTTGGCCTTTTCGATGACCATCTCGGCCACCTGCACATGGCGCGCCGCGGGTTCGTCGAAGGTCGAGGACACGACTTCGCCCTTGACCGTGCGCTGCATCTCGGTGACTTCCTCGGGGCGCTCGTCGATGAGCAGCACCATGAGGTAGACCTCGGGGTGATTCGCCGAAATCGCGGTGGCGATGTTCTGCAGCAGCATGGTCTTGCCGGCCTTCGGCGGCGAGACGATCAGGCCGCGCTGGCCCTTGCCGATCGGCGACACGAGGTCGATCGCGCGCGCGGTCAAATCTTCGGTGGAGCCGTTGCCGCGCTCGAGCTTCAGGCGCCGCGTGGGATGCAGCGGCGTCAGGTTCTCGAACAGCACCTTGTTGCGCGCGTTCTCGGGCGAATCGAAGTTGATCTCGCCGACCTTCAGCAGCGCGAAGTAGCGCTCGCCATCCTTCGGCGGGCGGATCAGGCCGGAGATCGTGTCGCCGGTGCGCAGGTTGAAGCGGCGCACCTGCGACGGGCTGATGTAGATGTCGTCGGGTCCGGCGAGGTAGGAGCCATCGGACGAGCGCAGGAAGCCGAAGCCGTCCTGCAGGATTTCGAGCACGCCGTCGCCGTAGATCGGCTCACCCTTGCGGGCATGCGCCTTCAGCAGCGAGAAGATGATGTCCTGCTTGCGCGAGCGGGCCATGTTCTCGACGCCGAGCGACTCCGCGAGCCGCACCAGCTGGCCGATCGGCATGGCCTTCAGTTGCGTCAGGTTCATCGAGTTGCGCGACTGCGCAAGCTCTTCGGCACTGATGATTTCCGCGTCTTCGCCCGAATCGATGAACGGCGCGTGGTCCATCGGTTCTTCGTGGCGCGCGTTCGGCGGCATGCGGTTGCCGTCGCGATTGCCGTCGCGATTGCCACCGCCGCGATGGGGTTGGCCGCCGCCGCCGCCCTTGGGCCGGTTGCGGCCCTGGTTGCCGAGATAGCCCCTCACAGGTTGCTGTCCAGGAAGGCCGCGAGCTGCGAGCGGGACACGGCGCCGACCTTCTGGGCCTCGACCGTGCCGTTCTTGAACAGAATCAGCGTCGGGATGCCGCGAATGCCGAACTTGGGCGGCGTCTGCGGGTTCTCGTCGATGTTCAGCTTCGCGATCCGGACGCGGTCGGCGTACTCGGTCGCGACCTCGTCGAGGATCGGGGCGATCATCTTGCAGGGACCGCACCACTCCGCCCAGAAGTCGAGCAGAACGGGTTTGTCGGACTTCAGCACGTCCTGGGCGAACGTGGCGTCGGTGGTGTGCACGATGTGCGGATTACTCACTTGGGATCGTCTCCGTGGGGAGGTGTGGATGGGGGGGCGTATGGGAGCGCCTGTGGGAACTGCTCGTAGGAATGGATGGCGGGGGCACCAGACGGGCTGGAGCCACGCTGGGCTCCCGGGCGGTATCGGTGGGGACCGGCTACCGGTTACACTGTCTGGATGAAGACCCTGGGTTTAGACCCTGAAAGCAAGGCGAATTGAGACCCTCTGGACGATGCGGTTCTGGGGGTTGCTGTTACGGCGATTCTTGCCGGCCTCTAGCCGACTGGGTTTCGGACAGGACGTCCGTTCCAATACCCCATTTTGTATCCCGTCCCGCGTTGTTTTGCAAGCACCGCGTCGCCGGATCTGACTTTGGATAATGCATGTCTGATACACACCTCTCCAGCCTGACCTTCGACTCCCTGCCGCTCGCACCGGAGATCCTGCAGGGCGTACTCGATGCCGGTTTCACTCATTGCACGCCGATCCAGGCGCAGACGCTGCCGATCGCCCTGACCGGGCGCGACGTCGCGGGGCAGGCGCAGACCGGCACCGGCAAGACCGCCGCCTTCCTCGTCGCGCTGTTCCAGCGCCTCGCGGACCATCCGCCGGCTCCGACCCGCAGCCAGACGGGCATCCGCGCACTGATCATCGCGCCGACCCGCGAGCTCGCGGTGCAGATCCACAAGGATGCCGTGCTGCTCGGTGCGCGCACCGAATACCGCATCGCCGTCGTGTTCGGCGGCGTCGATTACGACAAGCAGCGGCGCCAGCTCGAAGACGGGGTCGATATCCTGATCGGCACGCCGGGCCGGGTCATCGATTACCACAAGCAGCACGCGTTCGACACGCGCCATGTGCAGGCCGTGGTGCTCGACGAGGCCGATCGCATGTTCGATCTCGGCTTCATCGCCGACATCCGCTACATCCTGCGCCGCCTGCCGGCGCCCGAGCATCGCCAGTCGATGCTGTTCTCCGCGACGCTGTCGCAGCGCGTGCTCGAGCTTGCCTACGAGCACATGAACGAGCCGGAGCTGGTGCGCATCGAGCCCGACAAGGTCACGACGGACCGCGTCCGCCAGCTGATCTACTACCCGGCGATGGAAGAGAAGTACCCGCTGCTGGTCAACCTGCTGCGGGCGCAGGGCGACAGCCGCTCGATGGTGTTCGTCAACACCAAGCGCGTCGCCGAACGTCTCGAGGACGTGCTGCGGGCGAATGGCATCAATGCGCAGGCGATGACCGGCGACGTCCCGCAGAACAAACGACTGCGCTTCCTGCGCGAGTTCCATGAAGGCAAGCTCGCGGTGCTGATCGCCACCGATGTCGCATCGCGCGGCCTGCACATCGCGGACGTCACGCACGTCTACAACTTCGACCTGCCGCAGGACTGCGCCGACTACGTGCACCGCATCGGCCGCACGGCGCGCGCCGGCGCGCAGGGCGATGCGATCAGCTTCGCCTGCGAGGACTACGCGGTCTCGCTGCCGGACATCGAGACCTACATCGGCCACAAGATCCCGTACTCGCCGATCACGCCGGAGCTGCTCGCGCCGGTGCAGTTCCCGCCGCGCCGACCGCGGCGCGACGAGGAATTCCGCGGCGGCGGCGGTGGCGGTGGCGCTCGCGGCGGCAGCCGCAGCGGCGGCCCCCGGGGCGGTGGACGCGGCGGCTTCGATCGCGGCGGCCCGCGTGGCGGTTCGCGCGGTGGCGGACGGGGCGACAGCGGCGAGCGGCGCCCGGTCGTCGATCGACCGTCGCTGGAGCTCGGCACGATGCGCGTGGAGCGCGGACCCGACGCCGATGCGGGTACCGGCACACCTGCGCCTGCACCGGTGGCGCCCGCCGCGCCGCCCGCAGCCGCGGGCGCTGCTGCCACGCCATCCGGCGCGGAGCCCGGCCCGGCCGGCGCACCGCGCAAACGCCGGCGGCGCGGTGGTCGCGGACGGCGCCGCGGCGCGGAAGGTGGCGAGGGTTCAGGAGCCGCGTCCGCCGGCCCTGCGAACCCCGCGGGCGGCGACGGCGGGGAATAGCCGGGGCGCTGCCTCGGCCGCTGCCGCGCTCAGTCGAGCTCGGCCACCGCATCGATCGCGGTGAATTCCGCGTGCGCATGCCCGCGCCGCGAGCTGTCGGGCTTGCGTACCGCATAGACCCAGCGCACGCCCGCTGCGCGCGCTGCGTGCAGCACCGCAGTGCTGTCGTCGCAGAACACCGAGCGCGCCGGATCAAACGGCTCGGCCGCGCGCGCCGCACTCCAGAACTGCGGCACTTCCTTGGGCGCGCCGAACTGCTGCGAACTGAAGGCGGCGTCGAACCAGTCGAGCACGCCGGTGTGCTCGTGCTTGATCGCGAGCGTCACGGGATGCGAGTTGGTCAGCAGCACGAGGCGCTTGCCGCGCGCGCGCATCCGCTCGAGGAAGCCGCGCGCGCCCGGCAGCCAGCCGATCCGGTGCGACTCGTCGCGATGCAGTTGCGCGATGTCGATTTCGAGCGCGCGGCTCCAGTGATCGATGCAATACCACTCGAGCTGGCCCTGCAACGCGCGGAACTTCGGCGCAAGTTCCGCCTGCGCCTCGGGGACCGACAGGCCACGCGCTTCGGCGTAGAGCTCCGGGATGCGGGCCATCCAGACATAGTTGTCGAACGCCAGATCGAGCAAGGTGCCGTCGAGGTCGAGCAGCACGCTGTCGATCTGATCCCAGTCAGGCTTGTGCGCGGGGGCAGAGAGCATCCGGGTATGATAAACCGGTGATGCCCCTCGCCGACCTCCACCTGCACAGCAACCACTCCGACGGCGTGCTGACGCCGACTGCACTGGTCGCGCATGCGGCACGCCACGGCGTCGAACTGCTCGCGCTGACCGATCACGACAGCGTGGCCGGTTGCGCCGAGGCGGCCACAGCCTGCGCCGCGGCCGGGCTGCGCTTCGTGAGCGGCTGCGAGCTGTCGTCGAGCTGGCGTGGCCAGGCGATCCACGTCGTCGGGCTGGCCGTCGAGGCGGGTGCGGCGGAACTTGCGGCGCATTTCGAGGCGGTCGCCAGGCACCGCCGCGATCGCCTGCAGCAGATCGGTGCACGACTCGAGCGGCGCGGCCGCTTGCCGGGAATCGAGATTGCCGCGGCCGTGGCCGCGACGGCCGCCGTCCCGACCCGGACCCACATCGCGCGTGAGCTCGTCGCGCGCGGCCATGCCGACTCCGTGCAGCACGCCATCGAACGCTGGCTGGGACGCGACTCACCCGGCCACGTGCCGGTGGAGTGGCCCGCCGTCGAGGCCGGTATCGCCGCCATCCGCGCGGCCGGCGGCTGGCCCGTGCTGGCCCATCCGCACCGCTATCGCTTGTCGAGCGGCGCACTGCGGCAGCTGGTCGCGGCTTTCGCCGCCGCAGGCGGGGCTGCGCTCGAAGTCAGCGTCGGCGGCATGGCCCGCGGCGACCTCGACCGGCTCGCGACGCTCGCGCGCCAGCACGGCCTCGCGGCTTCGTGCGGCTCGGATTTCCATGATCCGGCCGTGCCGTGGAATCCACCCGGCCGGTTCGCTAAGCTACCGGCCGATCTCGAGCCCCTCTCAGCGCGTCTGTAGCACCACTGGTATCCATGTCCGACGCCGAAGACCCCGACAAGGTCGATCGGGAGCTGTTCCGCAACATCGAAAAGCTGCGCCAGCTCCGCATCGAACACCGCGATCTCGACCAGATCATCGAGCGCTTGTGCATGGACATGCATGTCGA
>JBIITU010000220.1:0-5787 GCA_044340335.1 Steroidobacteraceae bacterium | reverse complement strand
AGGCCGATCAGTACGGTGTGCCATCCTTGTGCTGATACGCACCGCCGCCCGAATAGCGCCCGGCCGTGAACTTCAGGTCGATGTCGGGATACTCGCCATGATCGGCATCGTGCCGGCCGCCGACGATCAGCAGCACGGCATCGCTGCCGGATCGGTTCTGCAGGTGATGCCCGTCGCGTGAGCCGGCCTTGAAACCCGCGCTGTCGCCGGCGCGCAGCAGTTCATCACCGGAATCCGAGACGAGCACCACTTCCCCGGACACCACGAACACGAACTCGTCCTCGTGGGAATGCCAGTGCCGCTGGCTCGACCAGGAATCCGGCGGCAACGTCAGCAGGTTGACGCCAAACTGCGTGAGGCCGGCGGCATCGCCGAGCCGCAGCCACTGGCGCGCGCGGCACGGGATGTCGAACGGCGCCGGATAACGAGTGCCCGAAGCGCGCGGCGCCGTCGAGAGATCAGTCTTTGCCATGGCGGTCCCCCAGGGTCGCAGCGCTGGCCGCGCCGATGCTCCTACACCGTGATCGCAAGACCGCGATAGATGCGCGCGCGGTAGCGGCTCTCCTGCGCTTCGACGATCGGCGCTGCGGCGAGCAGCACGGCGTGCGCGAAGCGGTTGTACTCCTCGGCCTGCTCGACGGCATCGCGCGGCTCCTCGCTGCGCATGCGACGCGTGAGGTTGACCTGGTTGACGGGCACGGTGGTCGGAAGGCGCTCGTTCTCGACGCCAAGCGTCGCTGTGAAGGCATGCAGCGTGGTCTTGACGAAGTTCGCCATCGCGAACTGCGCAACCGAACCACCGACGGGCACGTCCGGCGACACGAGGATCAGCCGCGCGCCCTTGTACAGCGACACTTTGCGGGCGACGCGGAAGTGGTGCGTCAGGTTGGTTTCGACGAGACCCGCGAATCCGGCAGCGTCGAGATGATCGACTTCGCCGGAGCCGAACAACCCCGGAGGCAGCGGCGCGCACGGCGTCGAGATCACGGCGGCAGGCGGCCCGCCGCTTGCGACCGCAGCGTCCATGCTCTCCTCGAGCGCGTCGCCTGCGGTCACGTAGACCATGCGGTCGTGGCCGAGCGCGCGGCCCAGCGTCCGCTTGATCGCCTCTCCGGCCTCGGCGGTGCGGGTCAATGTGACGATGGTGCCGACATGGCCCTCGGCGAGGAACAGCCGCGCGACGGCGGCCAACGGCTCGGTCATGTGCTCGCCGATCAGCCAGATCATCTCGCCTTCCATGCGCCGCACGCGCTCGGGCTTGGCGCGCCCGAACAGCTCGCGTTCGGTGATCGTGCGTTCCTGCTGCAGGCCGCCCGACGGCTCGAAAGTCTCGCCCGAAATCGCGCGATCGGCCATGAAGAACACGGTCGCGAGCGCAACATCGGTTTCGGTGGGCATCTTGTTCAGGTGCAGCATGCCGATCACGCCGACGCGGATCTTCTCGGCCTCGTCCTGGATGCGGGCGAGGTCGATGAACGGCTCCGGCGGATCGGGCAGCTCGCCGACCCACTTGTCCGCCTTGGCGCGCTGCTTGCGATCGAGGATCAGGCCGCCGTTGGCGAGCCGGTCGACGAGCTTCTGCGCCATCGTGCGCGTCATCGCGAAATGGAACGAAGAGTGCGTCGCTTCTTCCTTGCCGCGCGCCTCACCCTTGATGCGGGTCGCGATCTGCCGCAGCGGCTCGGGCACGCCATCGGCCTGCAGCAGGCCGAGGTCGTTCGAGGCGAGTGCCATCAACACGTCGCCAACCGACGTGCCTACTTCGATCGCCTTCAGTACCGCGCCGTGCAACTGGTTCAGACGCTTGTTCTCGAGGATCAGCTTCGCGCGCCGATCAAAGAGGCCGGCTTTGCCATCCTTGCCCTTCAGGCGCTGGCCCTCGACCGGACCGGGCGCGATCGCGTTGATCTGGATCTCCGGGCCGACGAAGCGCGCGAGGTTCTCGACCAGCGCGCGCTGGCCGGCCTTCGACACGGCGTAGTCGGAGCGGTTCGGGTAGGGCACGGCGATGTACTTCTCGCCGCCGAAATAGGAACTGACGTTGAGGATGTAGCCCGAGCCCTGCTTCTTCATCAGGCCGACGACTTTCTCGATCAGCGAATAGTTCGACACCAGGTTCGCGTTCAGAGTGTTGCGCCATGCGTCGAGTGGCAGGTCGACGGCCATCTGCTCGGCACCCGACACGCCGGCGTTGTTGATCAGGTAGTCGAGGCGGCCGAAGGCCTTGAGCGTGACTTCCAGCGAACGTGCCAGACCGGCCTCATCGGCAACATCGATGTCGGCGAGGATGTGCACGCGATCGTGCGGCCGGTTGTAGCCGATCTCCTCGAGCTCCGCGACGATGCTGTCGCGCAGTTCGCGCAACTGGCTCTCGCGCCGCGCGGTCAGCATCACGCGCGCGCCCGCGATCGCGAGCAGCCGACCGAGCTGGCCGCCGATGCCGGCGGAGCCGCCGGTGATCAACACCGTCTTGCCGAGATGCAGTCCCATCAGCGATTCGATCCAGCCGAAATTCGGCCGCGTCGACCCGGTTGCATCGACGATGGCGGACGGCATGTAGAGACTGACCTGCGGCACGCGGCGCTTGGTGAACAACAGGCGCGCCGCCTGGCTCGCGGCAAACAGCAGTCCGTGCTCCTCCGAGTTCGTCCAGCGCAGGATCTGGTTCGACCACTCGGCTGCGGGCCGGTCGCCGGACTCGCAGCGCGACTGGCTCTCGTCGCGCCAGACGCGCACGAGCTCCTCGACCCCTGAACGCAGGATGTCGGCATAGGCATTGCCGGCGGCGTCGCTGCCATTCGACATGAACAGCGTGCGCGGGTTGCTGCCTTCCGGCGCGTACTTGTGCCAGACGCGGGCGAGCTCCCGCGCGATGCTGATCGCGCCGGTCAGTTCCGCGCCAAGGAAGGTGTCGACATCGGTGTCGCTCGCCTCGCAAAGCGGTGACTGGAAACGCCACGCACCGAAGGCGGGCAGCACGATGGCGCCGGCCAGGCCTTCGCCCGGCTTGAGCCGCGCCAACAGGGCCGCGAGTGTGTCGCTGCGCCGCCGATCGAACAGCACCGCATCGATGCGCGCGTCGGCGCCTTCACTGCCAAGGGCGCTGCGGGCCGCATTGACGGCCTCTTCCGAGCCGAGGCCGAGCAGCACGCGCGCGCCGCAGTTCGCCTGCGTCCGCGCAATCACGAGCGCGTCGGCAATCTGGTCGCCGGCGGCGACCAGCACGGTCGAGCCCGTGCCATCGACGGTGCGCAGTTCCGGTCGCGACACCCAGGTCGAGCGCGATTCCTGCCAGACCTGCATGCCGTTCGTGACTTCGAAGCCCTGCGTGCTGAACGCGCGGGACTCGTCGCTGCCGAGGAACACCATCGTGTTGGCGACGTCCTCGACCGTCGGCAGCGTGCGGGTCGGCGGTCCCTTCTCTTCAGGTTGCGCCAGCGCCATCGTCGACAGGAACTCGTCGGCCGTCGTGCCCGGTTCGGCCTTGCGCAGCTTGTCCATCGCGCTGAACACGGTGCGGATGCGCTGGCTCTCGATCGGGCCCGGGTAGACGATGTTGACGCGGATGCCGCGGCTGCCGACCTGCAGCGCGAGCTGGCGCGAGAACGCATTCACTGCCGCCTTCGGCACCACATAGGCTGCGCGACCGAAATACTTGGTGCGCGAGAAGATGGTCGAGACGTTGATGATGCTGGCACCCGGCTGCAGGTGCGGCAGCGCGGCGCGCACCATGTTCCAGGTCAGGCCGAGCAGGTTGCCGGCGGCGTCGCGCACGGTCTCGGTATCGGTCGAACCTTGGGCCCGGTGCGCGTCGAGTTCCTCGCGCGTCAGCGGCAGGTTCTCGATGATCTGCTTGGGCCCAGCGGAGCCGGCATTGTTGACGAGGATGTCGAGCCGGCCGAAATGCTGGATCGCGGCATCGACGCCGAAACGCGCCTGGCCTGGGTCAGAAGCATCGAACGCGATGACAACGGCGTGGTCAGTCGGCGCGCCGGTGGTCTTCAGCAGCGCGCTGCGTGTGGCCTCGAGCTTGTCGCGGTTGCGACCAACCATGACGACGCGGGCACCTTCCTCGAGATAGCGGCGCACGATCACTTCGCCGATGTTGCCGCCGGCACCGGTGACGAGCGCGACCTTGCCGATCAGGCGACCGGGTCGCATCGCGGTGCGGACGGCGCCGCGCGTGCCGCTCGATGTTGCCGCACTCTTCTTTGCAGCACCTGGCTTGGCAACCGCGACCTGCTTGCTGCTGGTGGTGCGCTTCTTCTTCGGCGTCTTGCGGGTGGTCACTTCGAGGCTCCCCATTCCTGGAACAGCTCATCGCGGCTGCGTAGCCCCTCGCGGGGCAGTGCGTGGTTGACGACGTAATTCGCGCCGGCGTGGGTGTTGTCCCACATGCTCTGGTGCGCGCGCGGCAGGTCCTGCCAGGGCACGACCGTGGGCGGGCTCACTTCGAGCTGGCCGGCGGCAATCATCTCGTTCATGCGCGCAACTTCGTAGGCGTTGCACAGGTGCGTGCCGGCGATGGTCGCGGTCGGCATCAGGATGCGACGCTGGCGCATCCAGACCTGCGGTGCGTAGAAGGTGTAGCGGCGCCCCGCGAGTTCCTCGCAGTAGACGACGCGGCCCGTGAACGGCTTGACCAGCGATGTCGAGGTGGCGAGCGCATCATGCCCGGCGCGCTCGATGATCAGATCCGGGTAACCGCGCGGATTGTCGGCGCTGCGCAGCCAGCGGCCGATCGCACCGCCGAAGGGCTTCATCGTGCGCTCCTGGAACTGGCGCACGGCTTCCTTGAACTTCCCGGTGTCGCGCTTGGAATCCGGCATCGCCGGCAGCGCATCGGGCCAGTCGAAGTCGGCGCCTTCCTTGCGGCGGATCTCCTCGATCGACACCACGCCGCGCACGGCGTCGCCAAAGCCCAGCGACTGCACGAACTCGCGCTGTGCATCGCTCGCGGTCGCGACAACGAGCCGGCCGCCCGCCGCGCGCACCGCTTCGATCGCCTCCAGGCCGACGCGATCCTGCAGCTCGGCGCTGCCGACACCGTAGTACAGCAGCACCGCTTCACCGGCGCGCAGCCGCGCGCGGCGCAGCATGTCCTCGGGTGTGGCGGAGCCGCGCTTGCCGACGAACGAGAACCAGTAGCCGCTGGTCGCGCCGTAGAAGGTCAGCGTGCCGTGCTCGGCCAGCAGCTGGAACGAGCGCGGGAAGGACTCCTGGCCAGCATGCGAGACCACGTAGTCGGCGAGCCGGCCACCGGTCTGGCGCCGCATTTCGTCGAGGATGGGTTCGCCCGCGGCTTCCCAGCGAGCGATCGCGTCAGCTTCCTTCGGCACCAGCGTGTAGGCCTGCGCCCAGCGCGGATCGCGGCGGTTGATCGCACCCGCGGCGCCCTGCTGGCCGATGAACGCGGCGCGATCGGCGCTCGACACGCCACCGACGGTGACGAGGCCGTTGCGCGAGGCGCTCTTCATGGCCTCGAAGCCGGTGCCGGTGGCCGCGCCCTCGACGAACAGCGTGCGCCCGGATTCGATCTGCAGCGTCGTGAACAGCGCGCGCACCACCGTGCCGAGGTTCAGCACGTAGGAACCGGCGGCTTCGAGCGTCAGATCCGGCGGCACGCTGTGCAGCTGCGGACCCTGCACGAGCAGGAACTGCTGGTGGCTGCCGGTGTCGGTCTCGTAGCCCTGGATCGAGAAGCCGGCGTACATCGGATCGCGCGCCGCGAACGGTGACAGCAGGTCACTCTGGCCTGAGTACACCGTGACGAGATCGCCGACCTTG
>JBIITU010000219.1:0-5805 GCA_044340335.1 Steroidobacteraceae bacterium | reverse complement strand
TGCAGGCCGGCGTGACCGACCTGCAGGCCGCGGCAGCGCGCGCGTCGGCCGGCGCGATTCGCCCGCCGCAGCATGAAGTGGCGCGCGCGGCAGGCGCAGGCCACGCGCACGCGGCGCACCCGGGATCGCTGGCGACTTTTTCGATCGCGGTGGCCGGCGGCGAACGCGTGCCGGTCGATCACCTCGGTTATCGCGGCGCGCGCTGGCAGTTTCCGCGTTCGGTCGGCTTCGATGACGGTCGCGTGCTGGCGCGACTCGGCGCCGCAGTCGCCGCTGCGCTGCGCTTCAAGGCCGTGCTGCGCGTCGCCGAGGACCGCTGGCTGCTGGTGCAGCACGAAGGCGGGGCGCTGCAGATGCGCGAGTCGAGCTGGCGGCGCGACAGCCGGGCCGAAGTGGTGTTCGCGCCGGATTCCGTCCCCGACTGGGGGCGGATCGATGCGGCGTTCGTCGCGGCGCTCGAGGATCGCCGCCCATGAGTGCCGCGCCGGTGATCGATGCCGCAACCGTGCTGCTGCTGCGGCCGGCAGGCGCCGGCGTCGAGGCGCTGCTCGTGCAGCGTCATCCGAATCTGTCTTTCATGGGTGGGCTGTGGGCCTTCCCCGGCGGGCGGCTCGAGGACGCGGACCGGCATGCCACCAGTTCGGCCGATGACCCCGTCGATGCGGCGTTCCGGCTGGCGGCCTGCCGCGAACTGCAGGAGGAGTGCGACATCGCGCTGCAACCGGTGCAGCTGCTGTTCTTCTCGCACTGGATCACGCCATCGGTCGCGCCGCGTCGCTTCGACACGCGGTTCTATCTGGCGGTCACCGAGCCGCAGCGCGTCGTGACGCTCGACGAACGCGAGCACGTCGCGCTGACGTGGCTCGATCCGGCCGAGGCGAGCGCCCGCGCGCTCACCGGCGCATTGGCGATATCGCCACCCACGTTCTTCGTGCTCGAGGACCTGCGCCTGACGCTGGCCCTGCATGGCAGCCTCGAGCAACTGCTGCGTGGCGAGCGGGCGCGGCAAGTGCCGCCGATCACGCCGCGGCTCGCGGCGCAGGGCGCGGGCTTCGACGCGGTGCTGCCCTGGGAGCCGGAGTATCCGGCGTTGCCGGGCGAGGGCGAGTGCCTCGATGTGCAGCGCTGGCCACAGCTCGCGCGCCTCGCGGCGCAGCCGCTGCGCCGCATGGCCTCGACGCTGCGGCAGCGCTGAGCCGCCGGCCGAGCGCCGTGCTCAGGCGCTGCGGGCCGCGTCGGCGATGGCTGCGCCGCTCGCGCCCGGCAAATAGAGGTAGCGACCGGCAAGCCACTGCGACAGCTGCTGCGCGCGTCCCTGCGACAGGAAGCTGCGCTGGGTGTCGATGACGAGGCTGTGCCAGCCGCTGCGGGCGATGGTGGTCGCGAGCAGGCGCACTTCGTCGTCGATCGCGTCGCGGCCGCCGCGCAGCGCGACGTTGGCGCGCGCGTCGGTCAACAGCAGCAGCACGATGTTGGGCATTCCCTGTCGGCGCGCGCGTTCGCCGACGGCTTGCGCCGCGACGAGGGCCGCCGCGAGCGGCGTGCCGCCACCCGTCGGGATCTGGTCGACCGCGCGCCGCAGCAGTTCGACGCTGCCGGTCGGCGGCAGCAGCAGCTCGGCGTCCGTGCCGCGGAACGACAGCAGCGCCACCTTGTCGCGATTCACATAGGCCTGCGCGAGCAACGCATGCACGGTGCCCTTGGCCTGGCGCATCCGGTTCAGCGCCATGCTGCCGCTGGCGTCGACGGCGAACACGAACAACGTGCCGGCCTTGCTGCGAAAGCGCTTGACGCGGATGTCCTCGGCGCGGATCTCGACGCGGCCGCGGCGTCGCGGCCGCAGGCGCTGCCAGCGGGCCGCGGCGCGCAGCGTGGCGAGCACGTCGATGCGCTGCCCGCGCGGCTCGCCTGGCACGCTGCCGATGTGGCGGCCGCGCGTGCCGGCGGTGGCGCCGCGCGACCCGGCGCGGGCGCGGCGCGCGCGTTGGAACGGCAGCGCATCGAGCAGTGGCGGCAGCTCCGTCGCCATCGCTTCGAGGATCTCTTCCTGCACTTCGAGGTCGTCGGCCGAGCTCGCGTCGGGTTCCGGGGCGTCGTTCTGCTGCGGCTCGGGCTGCGCTTCCGGCGGTGCTTCGGGCGGCGCCTCTTCCTGGGTTGGCGGCAGGCGCGTCGCGCGCGGTGCGATCGCGAGGCGCACCGCGAGTTCGATGTCCTCGCGTTCGACGGCATCACGCAAGGCGAGGGCGGCGCTCGCGCGCGCGATCCGCAGCGCGAAGTGCTCGGCTCGATGTCCCTGCACGCCGAGTGCCGCGGCGGCCTGCACCAGTTCGCCCAGCATCGCATCGCTGCAGCGCACCTCGGGCAGCGCGGCCTGCGCTGCCGCCAGCAAGCTGCGCTGCAGGTCGAGGTCCTCGCTCCAGCGCGCGAGCGCCGGATGCAGGTGACGGCGCACGATCTCGGCGCGTGCCTCATGCGTTGCGACGGCGGGCAGGCGCACCAGCATGCCGATGCGATCCAGCAGATGCGCCCGCGGCGCGCCCTCTGCCGGGTCGTAGTTCGCGACGACGCGAAAATCCGCCGGCTGCACGGCGCTGACGCCGTCGCGCTCGATCCGCACGGCACGTTCATCGAGCGTCCGGGACAGCAGGTGCGCCGCCGACTCCGACAGCAGGTTGCAGGAGTCGACGGCCAGCAATCCGCCGTCCGCACGCTGCAACAGTCCCGGCCGCACGACGCGCGTGCCGCGTGCGAGCGTCGCCTCGAGGTCGAGACCGCCCAGCAGGGCTTCGTCGTCCACCGACGGTGGCATCTCGCACCAGCGCGCATCCGGCAGCAACTCGCGCAGGCCGCGCATCAGGGCGCTCTTGCCCGAACCCGCCGGACCCACGAGCACGAGTCCGCGCAGGCCCGGATCCACGGCGAGCAGCAGCAGCGCGAGTCGCGGCGCATCGAATCCGACCAGTCCGGTGAGCGGCAGTGACGCCATTAATCAGCCATCTTCAGTGCGCGGTGGGCGCGAGGGCCTCGGCCAGCACGCGGCGCACGCGGTCTTCGTCGGCCGCGGGCTCGAGCGGATCCTTGCGCAGCCGGTGCGCGAGGGCGAGCGCGGCGACTCGCGACACGTCGTCGGCCGTGGCCGCGTCGCGGCCCTCGAACGCGGCGAGGGCGACAGCGGCGCGGCTCAACGCCAGTTCGCCGCGATGGCCGTCGATCGCGAGCCGGTCGCACAGGCGGGCCGCGAGCTCGAGCGCGCCGTCGGACAGCGCGACCGACGCACGGCGCGCGATCGCGGCCGCGAGCTGCTCGCGCAGCTTCGCCTGCGGCTTCGCGAAGCGGCGCACGAACGCGCGCGGATCGGTTTCGAAGGCGAGGCGCCGCCGCACGATCTCGATGCGCTGTCCGATGTCCTGCAGCGTCGTGATCTTCGCGTGCAGGCCGAAGCGGTCGAGCAGCTGCGGGCGCAGGTCGCCTTCCTCGGGATTGCCCGAGCCGACCAGCACGAAGCGCGCCGGGTGTCGCAGGCTCAGGCCCTCGCGTTCGACGACATTGACGCCGCTGACTGCCACGTCCAGCAGCAGATCGACGAGGTGATCCTCGAGCAGGTTGACCTCGTCGATGTACAGGAAGCCGCGATGCGCCGCCGCCAGCAGGCCGGGTGAGAACGCCTGCACGCCCTCGACCAGCGCGCGCTCGATATCGACCGACCCGACCACGCGATCCTCGGTGGCGCCGAGTGGCAGGTCGACGACCGCGACGGCTGCCTCGACGGGTTGTCGCGCGCGGTCGTGGGTGCCGCAGGCCGGGCAGGCGGCGCTGTCGCTGGCCGGATCGCAGCGGTACGGGCAGTCGCGCGTGACGCTGATCGAGGGCAGCAGTTCGGCCAGCGCCCGCACGGCCGTGCTCTTGGCCGTGCCACGGTGGCCGGTGATCAGCACCCCGCCGATGGCCGGGTCGATCACGGCCAGCAGGATGCCGAGTTTCAGCTCCTCCTGGCCGACGATGGCCGTGAACGGGAAAGTCGCCCGGGTCGCCGCGGGGCTGCCCGTCACCGCTGCAGTCTTGGTCCTTGCCATCCGAATACCGCCCTAGGTCTGTTCATGTATCCTGACATACGATAGTGTCAACTTGGCTTGACGCCAAGTCATTCAAGAGGGGCGCCGCGTGAAGACACTGACCTTCATCAACGGCATCGAGCGGTTCAACGCCGGTGTCTGGGTCGAGATCGAACGGCGTCTGGCCGCCGAGGGCATCCCGGTTCGCATCCGGCGCTTTCACGATGCGCATGTCGATCAGTCGGATGCGGCTTTGGCCGAGGCGATCGCCGACTGCGATGTCGTTTTCATGAGCCTGATCAACTTGCGGTCCCAGGCCGACTGGCTCGCTGAACGCCTGAAGACATCGCGCGCCACGGCCGTGTTCGCCTTCGAGAGCATGCCCGAGGTCATGGCCCTGACCCGGATCGGCGACTTCCGCTTCAAGGAAAAGAAATCCGAGGCACCGCAGGCGGTCAAGTTCCTGATGCGGCTGATCACGCGCGGGCGCGATGAAGACGCGCTCTATGCCTACACGAAACTCGTCAAGATCGCGGCCAAGATGCTGCCGCTGATCCCCGACAAGGTCGGCGGCTTCAAGACCTGGCTCGGCGTGAACCTGTACTGGAACCAGCCGGACGCCACCAACATCACGCAGATGATCAAGGTCATGCTGCGCGACTGTTTCGCGCAGGCGCTCGAGGTCGAGCCGGTGCGCGTCATCCCCAACATGGGCTGCGTCGATCCGCGCACGGGCACGCTGTTCGCGGATCCGAAGGCCTACCTGAAGTGGGCGAGCAAGGCGGGTCGCTGGCGCAAGGGGCAGCCGCTGGTCGCAGTGTTGTGCATGCGCAAGCACGTGGTCCAGAAGCAGGGCTACATCGGTGCGCTGACCGAAGGCTTCGAGGCGCGCGGTCTCGCGGTGCTGCCGGTGTTCGTGTCGGGCATCGAGGCGCACGTGGTCGTGCGCGAGTGGCTTGCCGATCTGCCGCTCGACGCGTTCGTGTCGACGATGGGATTCTCGATCGTCGGCGGCCCGGCCTCGTCGACCAAGCCCGGGCATTACCACGAGACGGCTGCAGACCTGATGGCGAAACTCGATGTGCCCTATCTCGTCGCGCAGCCACTGCTGATGCAGGATGCCGACGAGTGGAAGCGGCGCGGCGTGCACTCGATGCAGTCGGTCGTCATGTACGACCTGCCCGAAATGGATGGCGTGTCGTCCTCATCGGCAATCGGCGCGATCGAGCAGGGCGAACTGGTGACGGTGCCCGATCGGCTGCAGCGCGCGCTCGACCAGGTCGAGGCCTGGGTCAGCCTGCGCCGCAAGCAGGCTGCGCAGAAGCGCGTCGCCATCGTGCTCTACAACTTCCCGCCCGGACTCGGCAAAGCCGGCACGGCTGCGCTGCTGGACGTGCCCGGGTCGGTCACGGCGTTGCTGCAACGCCTCAAATCCGAGGGTTACCAGATCGGGCGCGCGCCGCTCGATCCGGCGGAACTCAGCGCGCGGCTCGAGGAACTGGCGCGCGGTCAGGCCGCGCGCCCGGTCAGCGTCAGCGACTATCGCAAGATGTACTCGACGCGCCAGACCGAGCGCATCGACCGCTACTGGGGCCAGGCGCCCGGTGATATCGCCGCGATTGGCCGGGACGCGATCCGCCTCGATGCGATCGAGTACGGCAACGTCGTGATCGGACTGCAGCCGCCGCTCGGCGTGCCGGGCGACCCGATGAAGCTGCTGTTCGACGGCGAGTTCACGCCGCATCACCAGTAC
>JBIITU010000217.1:0-5826 GCA_044340335.1 Steroidobacteraceae bacterium | reverse complement strand
GTCGGGATCGAAAAGCTCCAGGCGTCGATGTTCATGACGTTGCCGGCCCGATCCGCGATATCGGAAGCGCGCAGGAACAGCGTCACGCCGGTCGGCAGAGATACCGTCGGCGACAGCGTCACGGTGCGGCCATCGGCGCTGACGGACAGCGACTTCGCGATCAACGGCCCGGTGGTGGAGCCCGAGCGCAGCGAGATTGCGCCGTCGGTCACCGTATCCGGGTTGATCGGCTCATTGAAGGTCACCGTGATCACGCCGACGGAGTTCGCGACGCTGCCGGCCGCCGGCACGCGCTGCGAGATCACCGGCGGTGTGCGGTCCACGACGACGGTGCGCGTCGTGCTGTCGACATCCAGCGTACCGCGGCGCGCGCGGGCGCGCAGGTTGTAGGTGCCTTCGGCTGCAGTGGTGGTGTCCCAGGCGAAACTGAACGGCGCGGCCGTCCAGGTCGTCAGCAGCGAGTTGCTCGCGAACAGCTGCACTGAATCCGGCGTGCCGCCGCTGACGGTGACCGCGACGCCGACGGTGCCGCGGGTATAGACCGTCGCATCGGGGGTCGGCGTGACGATGATCGGCAGCGGCGCGTTCGGATCGACTTCGAGCGGGATCGTCACGGAAGCCGTCGCGGCGCCGCTCGGGATGTTCACGGTCACCGTGCCGACGAGCACGTTGTTCGCAGTGAAGCCGCGGCCCTCGAAGCGGTAGGTCGAGCCGGCGTTGAGGATCACTGTGCCGCCGCTGAACGGCAGCGTCGTCGACGCAATGCCGGCCGGGCCCGCGCCACTGATCGTCTGCGCGGTCAGGCTGCAGCAGGTGGTCGGCGTGACGCCGCTGGGCGCCGTGAAGTTCACCGTCACGGTCACGCGTTCCGCGAACACATCCGGGTTCCACCACGAGAAGTGCGACACCTCGGCGCGCAGCGCGAGTCCGGTGCCGCTGCGTGAGGCGACGATGTTGCCTTCGCCTTCCTGCGTCCACTGGCCCGTGGTCTCGTTCAGCGACCACACCGGCATGCGCTCGCCGACCGCGATGTTGCGGCCGTCGGGCCAGCGCGTCGCGTACAGCGGCATCTCGATGGTCGCGCGGCGACCGCTCGCGATCTGCAGCGGTTGGCCGTTCTGCGTCAGTTCGAACTCGACCGGCCCGTAGGTCGCGAGCGGACCCGACGTGTTGCCGGAGTTGCCGATCATCGTGCCCGGGAACGCCGCGATCTCATGCGAGTTCGTGTTGACCGGCGTCATGCGCACCTCGATCGCGCCCGTCACGGCCTGTCCCTGCGCGTTGACCAGCGCGTTGGCCGGCAGCGTCAGCCGCACGGCGTTGCGCCCGGTCAGCGAGCCGCCGGCGGCGGCATCAGGCAGCGACTGCGCCGGGGCGCGTTGCAGGATGCGCACGTCGAGCAGGCGTGAGGCACCGTCCGGCACCGTGACCACGGCGAACTGTTCGCCGTAGTCCGGCTTCGCGATCTTCAGCGTCGTCGCCGCGCCCGGCGGCACGTTGATCTGCGCCTGACCATTGGCCGCGGTGGTGACCGCAGCGGTCGTCGCGCCAACCACGCTGACGACGGCGCCGGACTGGGCGAAGCCCAGCACGTCACGGACTTCGACAGTCACCGTGGTCGGAGGGGGTGGAGGCGGCGGTGGCGGCGGCGGCGGCGTAGAGCTGCCACCCCCGCTTCCGCCACCCCCACCGCCGCCACAGGCGGTCAGCAACAGAATCGAACCGAGCGTGATCCAGGATCTGATAGAGCGCATTGAATTCCCCTTGCTTGGCAGCGCGATCCGGCGCTCGTATGGCGCCGGTGGGCCGAGGTTCAGGGGAGTGGGGCCGGGCAGTCCTGATGAAATCCCGACGAATTTCCGACGGAATTACGGCCTTATGAATCAGCGGCTTGCAGCGCCCAAGGCGGCCAGCGCCGTGCGCGCACCCACCGTACGGGCGTCATCCGGGCCGCGGCTTGCGGTGAAAATGTCGATGGCTTGCTGCAGATGCTGCCGCGCCGCGGCCTGATTGCCGAGCCGGGCCTGGGTCTCGCCGGCGCTCTGCAGCATGACGGCCCGATGCCAGTGGTCGGGGATGACTTCGGCGGCGATCGCGAGCAGCTGCTGCTGCACTTGTGCCGCCTCGCGCCACTGGTTCAGTTCCATGTGGGTCTTGGCGATGTTCTGCAGCGAAACGAGTGGGTCTGCGTGCTTCTCGCCGACGGCCGCAACGTTCGCCGCGTGCGCGCGCTTGAAGATGGCCAGCGATTCCTCGAGCCGGCCCTGTTCACCGAGCGTGTAGGCGAGATTGCCGAGGGTCGTGCGCGTGTCGCGATGCGCGACGCCGAAGACCCTTTCTCGAATCTCGAGCGCGGCGCGGAAGCGACGCTCGGCGTCGACCAGGCGCCCGCGATCGAGATCCAGCAGCGCCCATTCCGTGGCGACGCGCAGCGTCACGTCGTGCTCGGGTCCGAGTGCTGACTCTGCGATCAACATGGCCTCGTTCAGGTTCGCCTCGGATTCGTCGTAAAGCTCGTTGTTGCGCAGTGTGGCGGCAAACTGCCGCATCGCTTCCAGGGCCCTCGGGTGGCGCTCGCCATGCACGGCACGCTTCAGCGCCAGACCCTCACGCGACAGGGCCAGCGCGCGATCGTCGAACACGATGTTGGCCTGCGCTTCCGCGAGCAGTCCGATGAGTTCGGCGTAGGCTTCATCCTTCTCGCCCAGCACGGTCCGTGCCGGCTCGCGCAACTGCTCGTAGGCACGCACCGCGTCGGCGTAGCGTCCGCTGCGATTCAGCATCGCAGCCTCGTTGATCTGCAGCAGCAGTCGCGTGCGCTCCGTGACCCTGGCGTCGTCCGCGAGCGCACGGGCCGCATCGAGCACCAAACGTTGCGCATCAAGCTCGTCGTTCAGGTGCAGCACGTTGAACAGCTCAAGGCCGGTCTGGATGCGGCCGTCGGGGTCGGCCTGCGCTTGCGCGGCGAGGGTGAGCGAGCGTTCGAACGCGCGCTGCGCCGCGTCGAATTCCGATACGCCGTAGTAGGCATTGCCGAGCGCGCGCTGGATCGCCGCCTCTTGCAGGGGCTGGCCAGCGAAGCGCGTGCCGATCGAGGCTTCGCTGGCCTTCAGCGCAGCCAGCAGCGTCTGGTCACGCGTGCCGCTGCGCAGCGGGTCGGCCGCCTGGATCAGGTCGCGGGTCAGGAATTCGTTGACCGCCTGGGCGACCTGCGCGCGCTCTGCGGCTTCCGCGGCTGACGCCGTGGCGGCGCGCTGGGCGCGATTCACCTGCCACAGCAGTGCCAGCGCCACCACGAGCCCTGCTACTGCAACAGCGGCGATGCCGCTGAGCCAGACGCGCCGGCTGCGTGCGCGCTCCAGGGCCTGCTGCGCCGCGAGCGCTGCGGCCGCGGCGCGTGTCTGCTCGGCGCGCTGCAGGCGACGCGCATCCAGCTCGCGCAGGCGACGCGCGATGTCCGCGGCGTCACCGGGTCGGTGCTCCGGTTGCTGGTCGCAGCAGGCGGCGATGTCCTCGCGCAGCAGCGCATCGTCGATGTCGCGTTCCCAGCCTGGGGCGAGCGGGCGGCGCAGGTCCGCGACGGTCAGCTGGTACAGCAGCACGCCCAGCGCGTAGATGTCCGAGCGCACGGTCGGCGGCTGGCCGGCGATCACTTCGGGTGCGAGATACGACCAGGTGCCCGAGGTCGAATCGTTCGCGAGCAGGGTCTGCGTGAAGCCCATCTGCGTGATGTCGAGCGCCTGCAGCCGACCGGCTTCGAGCACGCGCCCGCTGCCGAAATCGCCGAGTCGCACACGCAGTCGACCTGCAGCGGTCGGCTCCACCAGCAGGTTGGCGGGCTTGAGATCCTTGTGCAGCACGCCGGCCGCATGCGCGGCAGCAAGGGCCTCGGCCGTCTGGATCACGATGTCGAGCCGCGCCGCGAGATCGAGGGTCGCGAGCTGCGCGGATTCGCCGGCCCAGTCCTTCAGACTGCCACCGGTGCAGTACTCGGTCTCGATGAAGAACGGCGGCTCCTCGAGATTCCAGTCGAGGACGCGCAGCAGGTCGTCGCGCGGGCCGTGCGTGTCGAGCAGCAGGCGGAAGATCGTGATCTCGCGCTTCAGTTGCCGCAGACCATCGGCGCCATTGGCGAACTTCAGCACCCGTTGCTCGTGCGTCTTGGCGTGTTCGACCAGCCAGCTCTCGCCGCGCGAGCCCGCGAAGCGGCGCACCAGAACCCAGTTGGGGCGCAGCGGTGGCGAGTCGCCAGCCTCGAGCCCCGACACCGGCTCGGAAAGTGCCGCCGCGGGTGCATCGAGCCGGGTCACCGTCGCCATCAGGCGATAGCCATAGCCGTGCACCGTCTTGATCAGTTGCTGTTCGTCGTCGCCGAGCGCCTGCCGCAGCTTCGCGACGCACTTGGTCAGCACGGATTCGCTCAGGACGCGCCCGCCCCAGACTGCATCGAGCAGTTCGTCCTTGGTCAGCACCTCGCCGGGGTGGCGCAGCAGCAGCATCAGCAATTCGAGCGGCTTGCGTTCGATCTCGACCCGCTGGCCGTCCGTTCGCAGCTCCAGCGAACTCTCGTCGAGTTCGTGGTGGGCGAACTGCCAGCGGGACTGGTCGCGCGGTGCTGCATCCATGCCGCTGATTATGAAGGAATTAATGTTAGAGCTGGACGAGTGTTCAGCATCCCCTAGAATGTTCGGGCGCCGGCTCGTGGCGCGTGCCTCTACGGACTCGTGGCCGACCCTCATACCGTTACGCTGCTGTCGCTGCTGGGCGTCTGCCTGGTCCTGTCAGCCTTTTTCTCGGGTACCGAGACTGCGCTGATGAGCGTAAACCGCTACCGTCTGCGCACCCTGGCGCAGCGCGGACATCGCGGCGCGATCCTCGCGGAGAAGCTTCTGGCCCGGCCCGATCGGCTGATCGGACTGATCCTGATCGGCAACAATCTCGCCAACAACCTCGCGGCGACGCTGGTCGCGATCCTCGTGCTCGAGACCTGGGGCGAGCAGTGGGTTGCGGTCGGCGCGGGCGTGCTGACGCTCGTGATGCTGGTGTTCTGCGAAGTGGGCCCGAAGACCTACGGCGCGCTGCGGCCCGGCCCGATCGCCACGACGTCGTCATACGTCTACACGGGCCTGCAGTGGCTGCTGTACCCGGCGGTCTGGATCATCAACCGGCTCACCAATGCGATGCTGCGGCTGATAGGACTGCGGGTCGACCAGCAAACGCAGCAGACGGCGCTGTCGCGCGAGGAACTGCGTACCGTCGTGGCCGAAGCCGGCGCGATGATTCCGGGCAGTCACCAGCAGATGCTGATGAGCATCCTCGACCTCGAGCAGATCACGGTCGACGACATCATGATTCCGCGCAACGAGGTGGTTGGCGTCGATGTCTCGGAGGACTGGAGTCGCATCCTCGAGCAGTTGCGCGAGACGCGACACACGCGGCTCCCGGTCTATGACGGCGAGCTCGACAAGCTGATCGGCGTGCTGCACATGAAGCGCGTCGCCAACGAGCTCGCGCGCGGTCGCCTGACGCGCGAGATGATCCGCGAGATCGCGGCGCAACGCGGCGCGCTGTATGTGCCCGAGGGCACATCGTTGAATGCGCAGCTGCTGAATTTCCAGCGTGACCGACGCCGACTCGGCTTCGTCGTCGACGAGTACGGCGATGTGCAGGGCCTGATCACGCTCGAGGATCTGCTCGAGGAGATCGTCGGCGAATTCACCACCGATCCGGGCGTCGCGGGCCACCGCAAGGTGCTGCGCGAGGCGGATGGACGCTTTCTGGTGACCGCCTCGGCCAGCGTTCGCCTGCTGAATCGGGCGATGAAAT
>JBIITU010000215.1:0-5835 GCA_044340335.1 Steroidobacteraceae bacterium | reverse complement strand
ATGAGCCCGAGGCTTCGACGCGCCAGCTGATGAAGTTCGTGCGCGGCCCGGACCTGCCGACCGGCGCCGAGATCATTTCGCCGCGCAACGACCTGGTGGAGATCTACGACAAGGGCACGGGCAGCTTCAAGGCGCGCGCGACCTGGCGTCAGGAGGACGACGCCATCGTCATCGACGCGCTGCCCTGGCAGGTGTCGGGGTCGAAGGTGCTGCAGCAGGTCGCCGAGCAGTTCCAGGCGAAGAAGCTGCCGATGGTCGACGATTTCCGCGACGAATCGGATCACGAGAACGCGACGCGGCTCGTCATCGTGCCGAAGGGTCGCAAGGTGGACGTCGAGCAACTGATGGCGCATCTGTTCGCCACCACCGATCTCGAGCGCAACTATCGCGTCAACCTGAACATCATCGGCCTCGACGGCCGGCCGAAGGTGCGCGGGCTGCGCGACCTGCTGCTCGAGTGGCTCGAGTTCCGCACCTCGACGGTCACGCGGCGCCTGCAGTGGCGCCTCGACAAAGTCACGAAGCGACTGCATATCCTCGATGGCTTGCTGATCGCCTACCTGAACCTCGACGAGGTGATCCGCATCATCCGGCGCGAGGAAGAGCCGAAGCCGGTGCTGATGGCTCGCTTCAAGCTGTCGGACGAGCAGGCAGAAGCCATCCTCGAGACCAAGCTGCGGCACCTCGCCAAGCTCGAGGAAATGAAGATCCGCGACGAGCAGAAGAAGCTCGCCGACGAGCGCGATGAACTCGAAGCGATCCTCAAGAGCAAGGCGCGCCTGAAGAAGCTGGTGGCAGACGAGCTCGCGGCCGATGCCGAGAAGTACGGCGATCCGCGCCGCTCGAAGATCATCGAGCGCGAAGCGGCGCAGGCGATCGACGAAACGGCGCTGATCGCCAACGAACCGACGACGGTGGTGCTGTCGACCGGCGGCTTCGTGCGCGCGGCGAAGGGTCACGAGATCGATCCGCGCACGCTGCAGTACAAGACCGGCGACGGTTACCAGCATGCAGTGCGCGGCAAGACGCTGCAGCAGGCCATCTTCCTCGACTCCACGGGTCGCACCTACTGCCTGGCGGCGCACACGCTGCCGTCGGCACGCGGCCTGGGCGAGCCGTTGTCCGGTCGCCTGAATCCGCCGGACGGCGCGAAGTTCGCCGGCGTCATGATGGGCGAGGCCGAGGACCTGTGGTTGCTCGCCAGCGATGCGGGCTATGGGTTCAGCGTGCGGCTCAAGGAGCTCATCACGGATCGTCGTGCCGGCAAGAGCGTGCTGTCGGTGCCGGACGGCGCGCTGGTGCTGCCACCGGCGCCGGTCCTGAACGCAAACTCGCTGGTTGCGGTGGCCACGAACGAGGGCCGGCTGCTCGTGTTCAAGATCGCCGACGTGCCCGAGTTGCCGAAGGGCAAGGGCAACAAGCTGTTCAACGTGCCCGCGAAGACCTTCGAGACCCGCGAGGAGTTCGTCGCTGGTCTTGCGGTCGTGGCGCCCGGCGGCAAGCTGCTGGTGCACACGGGCGACCGCAAGATGACGCTGGAGTGGGCCGACCTCAAGCCTTATCGCGGCGAGCGCGCGCAGCGCGGCGCGGTGCTGCCACGCGGCTGGCGTGGCGTGACGCGGCTCGAATCCGTCAGCGAATAGCGTGCTGGCCGCAGCCGGGCCGCAGTGGCGGCCGCGGGCAGCTCAGCGTCCGGTGCCGGTGGCGGCGATCGGCTGCTGCAGGGCGCCGCCGGTCAGGATGACTTCCTGCGGCTCCTGCACGAAGTAGCCCTGCACGAACTGCACGCCGAGCTGGAACAGCACGGCCATGGTGTTGGCATCTTCGACGCGCTCGGCAATCGTCTGCACGCGCCGCTTCTGCGCGGCGTCGACGATCTGCCGGATCCGCTGCTGCAGCTCTTCGTTGCCGGCGATGCCCTGGATCAGCGCGCCATCGATCTTGATGAAGTCGAGCGGCACCGCCTGCAGCAGGCCGACCGGATCGCGACCGGCGCCGAAGCGTTCGATCGCGAAGCGCAGCCCGCGCTGTTTCAGCGCGCGCGCCAGCACCTGCAACTGCGCCTGGTGCGTGCTCGCGATCTCTTCGGTGACCTTGAAGCAGACCCGCGCCGGCTGCGCCTTGCTGGCCTTCAGCTGGCCGTCGAGCCAGTCGGGCATCGACGCGTCGGCGATGCTGTCCTTGGAGAGGCGCACGAACAGGCAACCGGGCTTGCGCTGCGCCGCGAGCGACAGCGATGCGCCGATCACCCAGCGATCGATGTTCTTGAGCAGGTCGTTGCGTTCCGCGGCCGGCATGAACTCCGACGGCAGCACTTCCTTGCCCTGATGATCGACCATGCGCACCAGCAGGTCGAACATCTGCAGGTCTTCGCCCATCAGGCTCGCGACCGGCTGTTGCACCAGCCGGAAGCGGTTTTCCATCAGCGCCTGCTTGATGTGCTTGACCCAGATCTGGTCATAAGCCTGCACGCGCGTATCGGCATCGGCGCGGTCGATCGTGAAGCTCTGGTTGCCGCCGCGCTGGCGCGAGCGACGGCAGGCGGTGATCGCATCGTCGATGGCCTTGTCGAGATCCGGGTTGCCATGCGGCACCACACCGAGGCCCAGCGAGCAGGTCGCTGACAGCGACTTGGTGCCGACATGGAACAGCTGCTTGCGCACCTTCTCGAGCAACTGTTCCGACCACGCTTCGACGTCGCGTTCGTTGCCGCGTTCGATCAACGCCAGGAAGCTGACACCGCCGAAGCGACCGATGACGTCCTTCGGCGAAAGCTCGCCGCGCAGCAAGTCAGCAAAACTGGTGAGCACCTGTTCGCTGCCGTCGAGCCCGACATCGCGTTCGATGGACGCGAACTTGTCGAGCCGCACCTGCACGAGGTAGCGCACGCCACCGGGGGCGGGCGTCGTGACCCGTTCACGCATCGCTTCGACCAGCGCGCGCCGATGCAGCATGCCGGTGGCCGGATCGCGGCGGACGGCATCGGCGAGGTCATCGGCAAGCTGGCGTTCGTCGCGACGCGTTGCCGGCACGATCAGCCGTACGCAGGGTTCGCCTTCAAACTGGCCCACCGACAGCACGATCTCGATCGGCGAGCTGCCACCCTCGGCGCGCAGCGCATCGGCGCTGAGCACGTGATCGCTCCAGCGACCCTGCAGGCAGGCGGTCAGGGCGCCCTTCAGCGCCGCATGCGAACTCGACTCGAACAGATCCATCAGCGGCTGGCCGACGACGGTCTGGCGGTCGGTGATGCCGAACATCTCCAGCCAGCTGTCGTTGGCATCGACGACGATGCCTTCCTGCACCTGCGCGATGGCGTCGTTCGAACGCTCGAGCACCGTTTCGAGCTGGCGGCGATAGTCGCGCGCCGACTGCAGCGTCTGGTTCAGCGCGCGCTCGAGCCGGAATGAACGCAGTTCGCGCATCATGACCGCTTCGAGGTGGGTCGGTGCGGCGAGCGATACGACGTCGCGCGCGCCGCGGCGCATCGCGAGGCCGACAGTCTCCGCGTCGACCCGCTCGGCGATGGCGATCAGCGGCACTTCGGGGGTGGTCTGGTCGCGCACCCGCGCAGCGAGTGCCGCTTCGTCGAGTCCGCCGCTGCCCATGACGACCAGCAATTCAGGGTTCAGTTGCACTAGTGCGTCGGCGAGGTCCGGCAGCGCCGGGATCCACGTGCAGTGCGCGGGTTGTCCGGCGCGCCGCAGGATGCCATTGACCGCCTCGACCGGCTCACGGGTCGGGGACAGGATGATCAGCGGGACAGCGGACTGGGCGCTCATGGTCCCGCGACTCTAGCAAGCGCCGGGCCTTCGGCCGCGTGAGTCGGCTCACATTCGGCGCGGACTGCGGCGCAGGTCCGTTCTGTCAGATGCCCGGCCAGCCGGCGGCGATGGCTCGCTTGGCGGGGTCGCCCGCCGTCTCGCGCACCAGCTTGGGGACGAGGTAACCGGGCAGCCGCCGCGCCGCGTCGGCCAGGATCTGCCGCGCGCGCTGCTCGGGCACGTCGAAATGCGCCGCGCCGCGGACACGGTCGAGTAAATGGATGTAGTACGGCAGGGTGGCGGCCGATAACAGCCTTTCCGACAGCGCAACCAGTGCATCGGCGGAATCATTGACGCCGGCCAGCAGCACCGACTGGTTCAGCACGGTCGCGCCACTGTCGCGGATCGCCGTCAACGCGGCGGCCACTTCGGCGTCGATTTCCTGCGCATGGTTGGCGTGCACGACGACGACGCGCTGCCATGGCAGTCCGGCGAGCCAGTCGAGCAAGGCCGCATCGACGCGCGACGGCAGCACGATGGGCTGGCGCGTGTGGATGCGCAGGCGCTTGAGGTGCGGGATCTCGCGCACGCGCCGCGTCAGGGATTCGAGCCGGTAGGTCGACAACGACCACGGATCGCCGCCAGACAGGATCAGTTCCCGGATCGAGGTATCACCGGCCACCTCGGCAAGTGCTGCTTCCCAGCGACCGGCCGGGTCGACCTGTTGCGCATAGGGAAACTCGCGCCGGAAGCAGTAGCGGCAATGCACTGCGCAGGCTTCGGTGGCGATCAGCAGCGCGCGACCGTGGTACTTGTGCAGCAGGCCGGGCGCGCGTTGCGCCGCGCTGTCGCCGACCGGGTCGGCGCCAAACCCCGCGACGGCCAGCGCCTCGGCGGCTGCCGGCAGCACCTGCAGCAGCAGCGGGTCTGCCGGGTCGCCGCGGCGCATGCGCGCAATGAAGCCGCGCGGCACGCGCACGCGGAAACCGGCATCATCCGGTGCAAGCGCGACGTCCTGCGGACGCAGGTCCAGCAGCCCGAGCAGCTCGCCTGCGGAGGTGACGGCGTCGGCCATCTCCTGCTGCCAGGTGAGCGGGGGGTAGTTGTGGCGGGTCAGGGGGGTTGCCGTTATCATACGCGGCCTTTTTTAAGACCCCGATTGTACAACGCGCCCACGTGGCGCCGGGATGGCAGCACGATGGGCAGCTACAACACCAGCGAATTCAAATCCGGCCTGAAGATCCTCGTGGATGGCGATCCTTACGCCATCGTCGAGAACGAGATGGTCAAGCCGGGCAAGGGCCAGGCCTTCAACCGTGTCCGCATCCGCAACCTCAAGACCGGTCGCACGGTCGAGCGCACGTGGAAGTCGGGCGACTCGGTCGAGTCGGCCGACGTCGTCGATGTCGACATGCAGTACCTCTACAAGGACGGCGATTTCTGGCATTTCATGGTGCCGGACAACTTCGAGCAGCACACGGCCGGTGAGGCCGCGGTCGGCGATGCCGCCCAGTGGCTCAAGGATGGCACGGTCTGCATCGTCACCTTGTGGAACGGCCAGCCGCTGCAGGTCGTGCCGCCGCCGCACATCGAACTGAAGATCGTCGAGACCGACCCGGGCGTGCGCGGCGACACCGCGACCGGTGGCCAGAAGCCGGCCAAGCTCGAGACGGGTGCCGTGGTGCGCGTGCCGCTGTTCATCAACGAAGGCGAAGTGATCCGCGTCGACACGCGCACCGGCGATTACATCTCGCGCGCCAAGGGCTGATCGCGCGACCAGGACTGAGGGCGTTCAGCGAGCCTGGAGCGAGCGCTCGAAGATCCGCGCGAGCGCTTCGAGGCCGACTCGCTCCGCGGCGCCAAATCGGGCGAGGCGCGGGCTGTCGAGGTCGAGCACGCCGAGCAGGCGCGACTGCGGGTCGCCAGCCTGCGCGAACAACGGAATCACGATTTCCGAGTTCGAGGCTGAATCGCAGGCGATGTGGCCAGGGAAGGCGTGCACATCGGTGACGACAACCGTCTCTCTGCGCGCCGCGGCCGTGCCGCAGACCCCGCGACCGATGGGAATGCG
>JBIITU010000214.1:0-5853 GCA_044340335.1 Steroidobacteraceae bacterium | reverse complement strand
GAGATGCGGGCTCGGCGCGCCGAACGCCGCGATGTTGCGGTTCACGTGCGCGCCGTACAGGTCGTATTGCGAATTCGCATCGGCGATGACACCCAGGATCTGCGGGTGCGTCGCGATGACGTGGTAAGACTCCATGAAGGCTTCCTGCGCCACCTTCCAGTTGCAGTCGATCACTTTCGCGACATGCGCTGCCTTCCAGCAGTCCTCCAGCTGCCAGCGCTCGAAGTGCGCCGGCAGTACCCCGAGGTATTCGGCGAGCGACGGCGCGGCCGGATCCATGTTCAGGAACACGAAGCCGCCCCAGGTCTCGACGCGCGCCTGCGGCAGCTGCCACTTGCGCTCGGGCACGTGCTCGAAATCCCAGCGGCATGGCAGGGACTGCAGCGCGCCGTCGGTGCTCCACGTGAAGCCATGGAAGCCGCAACGCAGCCGCTCGACGTGGCCCTGCCCGGCCAGCAGCTGACGGCCGCGATGCGGGCAGGAATTGTGGAACGCGCGCAGTGCGCCATCCGGACCTCGCATCACGATGAACGAGCGGTCGACGATGTCGTAGACGACGAAGCTGCCGGGCGCAGGCAATTCCTCTTCGCGGCACACCATCTGCCAGACATGCGGCCACAGCCGCTCGCACTCGAGCTCGAAGAACTCCTTCGAGGTGTAGCGCGAGGTCGCGAGCGGCGCGGTGCCGAGCGCCGCATGCGCCGCGGGTGCCGGCTGCAGTATCTGCGGCACGGGCCGCGAATCCTGCGCGAGGTAGTCGGCGTAGCGCGGCGCGGCCATCAGGTGTCGAGCCAGCGATCCAGCAAGCGCGGCACGCGCAGCGCCTCGGGCACGCGCTCGACACCGATGCGACGGTCCAGCTCCTCGTGCCACTGGTAGATGCGCCGCTCCTGGTACGACAGGTACATGCCGCGGAAACCCTTGGTCTCGACGGACTGCTGGATGCGCGGCGCGAACTGCGTGTCTTCCTCGAGGATGCGCTCGAAGTTGGAGATGCGCGTCGGCCACAGCTCGTGGCCCTGCGCACCTTCGGGCGCGAACCAGTGCACGTCGACCGTCATCGCGCGCGGACCGCGCGGCCAGAACGTGATGAAAGGAATACCAGTCGGCGCAGGCGGCGTCACGAGATTCGGATACAGGTGATACGAGGGGTTCTGTTCCGCAAAAATGCGCGCCGCACCCGCAATCTCCGGCATCCCTTTCGCACCCGGATCGCGCCACTCGGCCTTGCGATGCGGCGTGCACATCATCGAATGGCCGCGCTGCCACAGCTGCACGAACGTGCCGTGGGAGTCGAGGAAGCGATCGACCGTATTCGGGTGGATCGACTTCAGGTGATAGGTTTCGAGGAAGGCATCGAGCAGGATCTTGACGTTGCACTCGATGTCGTAGCTCGCACTGTGGATGTGCCGCTGCTGCGCCAGACCGAGGCTCGCCCAGTGCGCCGGGGCCGGCGCGAGCGCCTGCAGCAGCGGCTCGGCGTCCGGATCCTCGTTGATGAACACCCAGTTGCCGAATTGTTCGCAGCGCACCGTCACGAGGCCCATGCAGCTCATGTCGAGACCAGGGAAGTCGCGCTTCTCGCGCACCATCGTGAGCCGCCCGGTCAGGTCGTAGGTCCAGCCGTGATAGCGGCAGAAGAAGCCCTTGGTTTCGCCGGCTTCCCGCTCGATCAGCGGCGCGCCGCGATGGCGACAGGTGTTGTAGAACGCGCGGATCACATCATCCTTGCCGCGCACGATGACGATGGGCGCGCCCGTCTTGCGCCAGACGCGATAGCTGCCCGGCGTCGGCAACTCATCGGCATGCAGCGCGTACAGCCACGAACGCCGCCACAGGTACTCCTGCTCGAGCGCGAGGAAATCGGGATCGGTGTAGCGGCCGCCCGGGATCACCGGCAGCACGGGGAAATCGGCGGGGGGCGCCTCCCGTTCGAGTTCGGCGCGCATGCCTGCAAACAGGCTTTGTTCAATGTTCAGTTCCATCCAGACTTTGTAACGAGCCGCACGTTGCCCGGCACTACGTAATTGCCGAGGTTTACAGGCGTGACGCAGGTCACGCTTCGACGCGGCACCCACCCGCCGTGTTGCAGCCATGGCGAGCGGCGCCGTTACAGCGACGACACCCGGCTCCATGCCGGCGAACCCGGCCACCCATGACATTGATGCTCGACAGCCCTGCCCCGGACGAACTGCTGCATCGCGAGCGACTCGCGATGATGGGCGAGCTTGCGGCCGGGATCGCCCACGAGATCAACAATCCGCTCGCGTTCATCTGCAGCAACCTGGCGACGCTCGAGCAGTACGCGCGCACCGTCGCGACCAGCGTCGCGCACCTGGAACGCTACGTCGCAGCGACCCGCGACGAAGCCTCGGCGCCTGCGCGCCGCATACTCGACGAACTTGGCTACCCGGACTGCCTCGACGACCTGCATTACATCCTGGCGGACCTGACCGACCTCACGCATGAGAGCCTGGTCGGTGCGCGCCGGGCCACGGAGATCATCGGCGGCCTCAAGAGATTCGCGCGACTCGATCCGGCCGGCGCGGCCGAACTGGACGTGCACGATGTGCTCGAATCGGCGCTGACGCTGGTCCGCAACGAGCTTCGCTATCGCTGCGACGTGCTGAAGGACTACGGCGAACTGCCGCGCATCCACGGCCTCGCGCCGCAGCTCAGCCAGGTCTTCATGAACCTGATCGTCAACGCCGCGCAGTCCATGAAGGAGCGCGGCACGCTGACGCTGACGACGCGGACCCACGGCGCCGAGGTATCGGTCTGCGTCGCGGACACCGGCCATGGCATGAACCGCGAAACGGTCGCGCGCCTGTTCACGCCGTTCGCGTCCTCGCGCGAGAACGGTTCCGGCATGGGGCTCGGCCTGGCGATCTCGCACGCCATCGTCACCAAGCATGGCGGACGGATCGAGGTCCACAGCGAGCCCGGCGTGGGCAGTCAGTTCAGCGTTTTTCTGCCGTTGCAGCCGCCGGCGCGCCATGCGCCGGAGCCGCAGCATTGAGGAGAGAGCAAGATGTCGAAAGTACTGGCAGTCGATGACGAAGCCTATGTGCTGCGCGCGTTGCAGCGCGAGCTGCGCGGCCATCCGTTCGATCTGGTGACGGAGAGCGATCCGCTGGTCGCGCTCGAGCGCCTGAAGACGGAAACGTTCGATGTCATCATCAGTGACTGTCGCATGCCGGGCATCGACGGCGTCCGGCTGCTGACCGAAGCGCGCAAACGGCAACCGCAGTCGGTGCGCATGATGCTGAGCGGCCATGCCGACATGCAGGACCTGCTGCTGTCGATCAACGAGGCCGGCATCTATCGCTTCATTCCCAAGCCCTGGAGCATGCCGGAACTGAGCGCCGCGATGAGCGAAGCGTTGGCGCAGCGAAGGGTACTGCTCGAGAACGAGCGCGCCCGCGCCATCGCCCGCGAGGCGGAGGACCAGAGCCTGCGGCGCGCCCTGCTGGATGACGCCCTGGACGAGTGGAACAGCAAGGACCCGGACGCCACGGTGATCAGCCAGTCGCCGGTGCGCTGGGGCAGCCGCTGACGTCCGTGCCCCGGACGAACTTTCGGACAAACGCGCAGGACGCCGCAGGAATGCGCCGACCCTGCCTAGAATGGCGGCATGAAGCGACGCCTGCCGTGGATCCTGGTTGCGCTGGTTGCCGTCGGCGCCCTGCTCTGGTTTGCCCGGCAGCGCTTTGCGCCGCCTGAAGTCGAGCTCGCAAGCCCCACCCGCGGCATGGCCCTCGACGCCGTCTACGCGACTGGCGTCGTCGAACCCTCGCTCGAGATCCGCATTGCGCCGCGCACGCCTGGCCGCATCGTCGACCTGCGCGTCGACGAAGGCGACCGCGTCAAGCGCGGCCAGTTGCTGGCGCGGCTCGAGGACGACGACCTGCGCGCCTCGGTCGCCGAGCTCGAGGCGCGGGCGCGCTATGCGCGCGGCGTGCATGAGCGCAATACGGAACTGCGCCGTTCCGGCCTGATCTCCGTCGACGCGGTCGAAAGAGCCAAGACCGACCTCGAGGCCGCCGAGGCTGCGCTGCGCCGCTCGCGCGACACCCGGGCGCAGATGCAGCTGACGGCCCCGGCCGACGGCACGATCATCCGGCGCGATGCCGAGATCGGCGAGTACGCACCGGTCAACACGCCCTTGTTCTACATGGCCGGACCGCAGCCGCTGCGCATCGCGGCCGAGGTCGACGAGGAAGACATGCCGCGCGTCGTGCCGGGCCAGCGGGTGCTGATCCGCAGCGACGCGTTCCCGGAGCGCAGCTTCGAGGGGCGGGTGCTCGAGATCACGCCGCGTGGCGACACGGTCGCGCGCTCGTACCGCGTGCGGATCGGCTTCGTCGGCGACTCGCCGCTGCCGATCGGCATGTCGACCGAAACCAACATCGTCATCGAGGAACGCCCTGCTGCGCTGCTGGTGCCGGTCAGCGCGCTCGTGGAGGATGCCGTCTGGGTCGTGCCTGCGGATGGGCGCGTCGTGCGTCGCGCGCTGCGAATCGGCGTGCGCGCGCCGGATCGCGTTGAAGTGCTCGAAGGCATCGCGGAAGGTGAGTCGTTCGTCGATCGGCCACCCGCCACGCTGCGCGACGGCCAGCGGGTGCAGGTGCGCAACAAGGGCCCATGAAGCTCTACCTCGACATCGCCCTCAGTCACCTGCGCAGCCGCCGGCGACAGACGGTGGTGTCGCTGCTGGGCGTGGTGCTCGGGGTCGGGTTCTTCCTCGCGGTCTCGTCGCTGATGCGCGGCTCGGAGCAGGACCTGATCCGGCGGCTCGTCGACACGGCGCCGCACATCACGGTCTACGACGAGTTCCGCGATGCGCGACCACAACCGGCGCGCATGCTGTATCCCGACGGCGCGGTAGCCATCCGGGGCGTGAAGCCGCGCTCGGAGCGGCGCGGCATCCGCCAGTACAAACAGAAGCTCGCCACCATCGACGCCATCGAAGGCGCTCAGGCTGCGCCGCTGCTGGTCGGCCAGGCGATCTTCAGCTTCGCCGGCCGCGACGAGGCGGTGTCGTTGTCGGGCATCGAGCCGGCGCGGATGAAGGGCGTCAGCCGCATCGAGGAGGACATCGTCGCGGGGCGCCTCGATGCCGTCGATGGCAATCCCAACGGCATCATCATCGGCGAAGCGCTGGCCCGCAAACTGAGCCTGTCGATGAACGACACCGTCAGCGTCGTCTCGCCGATCGGCAACGTGCGCACGATGAAGATCGTCGGGCTGTTCCGCACCGGCAACGCGAACTACGACGAGAGCCAGACCTTCGCGCAGCTCGCGCGCGTGCAGTCGCTGATGAACCGGCCCAATGTCGCGAACATGATCATCGTGCGCCTGCCCGACGCGTTCCCGGCGCGCGACGTCGCCGCCTATATCGAGCGCAGCACCGGCTACAAGTCGGTCTCCTGGCAGGAGTCCAGCAAGGACCTGCTCGACGCGCTGGTGGTGCGCAACGTCATCATGTACACGGTCGTCGGCGCGATCCTGCTGGTTGCCTGCTTCGGCATCTACAACGTCATCTCGACCGTCGTGATCGAGAAGACCCGCGACATCGCGATCCTGAAGTCGATGGGCTTCCACGCGCGCGACATCCGCCTGATCTTCACGATCGAGGGCGCCATCATCGGCCTCGCCGGCAGCGTGTTCGGCGTCGCGCTCGGCAGCGCGATGATGCGCGGCATCGAGCAGATCGAGATCAGGACACCGGCATCGGTCGATCCGGTCACGCTGCCGATCTACTGGGGCGTCGATCAGTTCGCCCTCGCCGTCGCGTTCGCGCTGGGCTCGGCGATCGTCGCGGCGTGGCTGCCCGCCCGCAAGGGCGGGCGG